>JANXZI010000677.1 GCA_025355595.1 Spartobacteria bacterium | reverse complement strand
TCGTCTTCGCCCGGCTCCCCGAGACGCTCACTCCTGAGATCCGCGCCCATGCCCGCGAAAAAGCGAGCGTCGCCGAAGTCTTTCGCGGTCGCCGCGGCACCATCACCATCACGCTCCTCAGCCAGATCGCGGGCGTCACCGGCTTTTCCGTGATGACGGCTCTCTTCGCCATCTTCTGCACGCAACGCTATCACCTCACTGCACCCCAGGTCGGCAACGTCTTCGCGTTTGTCGGCATCGTCGGCGCAGTCATGCAGGGCGGCGTGGTGCGGCGCCTCCTCCGTCGTCCCATCGAAAAGCCGCTGGCCATCCTCGGCACCGCCATCCTCGCCGCCAGCATGGCCGCGCTCGCCATGAC
Source organism: Spartobacteria bacterium (assembly GCA_025355595.1). Taxonomy (GTDB): domain Bacteria; phylum Verrucomicrobiota; class Verrucomicrobiia; order Chthoniobacterales; family Chthoniobacteraceae; genus SXWH01. Next base: position 2,701 of record JANXZI010000677.1, on the reverse strand, counting down.
CCCGAGCGGCAGCAGCGGCTGGCCCATCGCCATGCTGCTCCTCGTCTGCGCCGGCATGTCCATCGGCAACAGTCTCTCCACTCCCACGCTGAACGGCATCGCCTCCCGCAGCGTGGATCCCCACTGCCAGGGCACCCTCATGGGCCTCATGCAAAGCGCCGGAGCCATGGGCCGTTTCCTCGGCCCCATGCTTGGCTTCAAGCTCCTGCGCTTCGATGCAAATGACACCACCGCCTACGGCCGCACCGCCTTCTTCGCCAGCGCGGGGCTGCTCGCGCTCGACTGCGTGCTGCTGTGCTTCCTCCACGTCCCGCCCCCCGCCGCGGAGGAAAGTGCGCAGTAGTCAGTGCTCAGTGCTCAGACTAGACTTCTGGGTTCCGAACGACACCGACTGGACACTGACAACGTGGCGCATCCATTCATCACGCGCCGCGCCGTCGCATTAGGAGGGCCGGAAAAAATCTCCGCCGTTCCTCTCAACTCTCAACTTTCAACTCTCAACTCATCATGCGCCTGAACCGCTTTCTCGCCACCGCCGGCCTCGGCTCACGCCGAGGCGTCGAAGAACTCATCACGCAAGGCAGCGTCCGTGTGAACGGCCAGGTCGTCACGAACCTCGCCACGCAAATCTTGCCGACCGATTCCGTGAAAGTCGGCAGCCGCCTCATCCGCGCCGAGCAGCCGATCTACGCCGTGCTGCACAAGCCGCCGGGATACGTCTGCACCGCTGACGACGAATTCGAGCGCCGCACCATTTTCGAACTGCTCCCGCCGAACTGGCCGCGCGTCCACCACGTCGGCCGGCTCGACTTGGAAAGTGAGGGCCTCATTTTCGTGACGAACGACGGCGACCTCACGCACACCCTCACGCACCCGAGCCATGAGGTGGAAAAGGAATACGACGTGCTGCTCGACCGGCCCTTCGCGCCCGACGACCGCGCGAAACTCCTCAAAGGTTTCCGCATCGAACACGGCTACGCGAAGTGCGAAGGCGTCGAGACCATCAAGGCCGACCGCCTCCGCCTCATCCTCGCGCAGGGGCTGAAGCGGCAGATCCGCCTCATGCTCTACAAACTCGGCTACGAGGTGAAACGCCTCTTCCGCATCCGCATCGGCCCGATTTTGATCGAGGGCCTCGCGCGCGGCGCATGGCGATTCCTCTCGCAAAAGGAAGTCACCGCCCTGCGCGACGCGAAGCCAAAATCAAAACCGAAGGCAGCCATCAAGCCGCGGCCTCCGGCCGCAAAGATTCACGAAACTCCCCGCGGTCCCGCTGCGCCGAAAAAATCCGCAACGCCATACAAGCCCGTGGCAACTGCCAATCCAGCGGGCCGGAAAAAGACCGCGGCATGGAGCAAGGCTCCGGGAGCAGGCAGATTTTCAAAACCGAGCGGCCCCGCGCGCCGTCCGCAATCCCCGAAGCGGCGCGACTGACTTTTCAGAATAACTGCTTGCCGCGCGCGGCGGGGCTTCGCATAGTCCCACCCCTCTTTTTCCAAAGAGACCCTATCGTCCAGCGGTTAGGACATCGCCCTTTCACGGCGAGAACACGGGTTCGAATCCCGTTAGGGTCGCCACTTTAAGTGGCTTCCGCCCTGTTAGTTACAGCGACACTGGCTTTTCATTCTTGCATTTTCGGACAGTTTTCGGACAGTAATCACGCATGAAAGCGAAGTCCGAAAAGTTCCCCATCTCCATGAAGCGCGGATCGGCGACGGTGAAGATTTACCGCGAGAAAAAAGCGTCGGGCCATTATTTCCGCGTTTCGTTTTACAAAGGTTCGGTGCGGTGCGGATTGAACTTCGCAGACCTCGACGCGGCAAAGAAGGAAGCGGAAGCCAAGGCCGCGCAGCTTTCACGCGGCGATCTTGATGCACTGCAAATCACCGGCAAAGACCGTCTCATCTATGGCCGTGCGTTGGAAGCGATCCGGCCTCTCGGCATGGCACTCGACGCGGCGGCCATCGAATTTGCGGAGGCGAAGAAAACTCTCGACGGCTTTTCACTCGCAGAGGCGGCGCGCTTTTACATGCGGCACCACGGGCGCGGCATCAAACCGAAGCCCGTCGCCGATGCCGTGGCGGAAATGATCGCAGCGAAGGCGGAGAAAGGCGTTAGCACAACTTACCTTGCCGATCTCCGGTATCGTCTCGGCGCGCTGAGAGAGGCGTTCCACTGCAACGTCAACGCAATCGTGCCGGATGACCTCCGCACGTTTCTCGACGGCCTCGCACTCGCACCACGCGGCTTCAACAATTCACTCGGCACGCTCCGCACCTTCTTCGCGTTCGCTCAGGATCGCGGCTGGCTCTCGCGCGAGGCCAATCTTCTCGCGGGCATCGAAAAGCGCCGCGAAAAATCCGTGCCGGTGGAAATCTTCACCCCGGCGGAAATGGGCGCGCTTCTCGCAAACTGCTCCGCCGAGTTGCGGCCCTGTCTGGCACTTGCGGCGTTTGCCGGTCTGCGGGCGGAGGAAATTTTGCGCTTGGATTGGGCGGACGTGGAGCGTCGCCCCGGATTCATCGAAATTGCGGCGCACAAGGCCAAGACCGCCGCGCGTCGTCTCGTGCCGATTACGCCCAACCTCGCGCAATGGCTGGCCGTTTCTGGACGCAACGCCGGGCGAGTCTGGCCGCACAGCAAGCCGTGGTTTTTTGAATCCATGCGGGACACAGTGAAACGCATCAATGAGAGCCGGAAA
>JANXZI010000650.1 GCA_025355595.1 Spartobacteria bacterium | reverse complement strand
GGCGATTTTTTTGGCGGTGACTTTTTCGCAGGTAGCGATGATTTCGCGGACGCTCGTGCCGCCGCCGGTGCCAAGGTTGTATTTCGCGCTCTTCGGCGCGGTGAGCGCGAGCATGTGCGCCTGCGCGAGGTCGAGGATGTGGATGTAGTCGCGGATGCAGGTGCCGTCGGGCGTGGGGTAGTCGGTGCCGTAGATTTCGACGTGCGGTTTCTGGCCGAGCGCGACTTTGAGGACATTCGGGATGAGGTGCGTCTCGATGCGGTGGTCCTCGCCGAAGGTCTCGCTGGCGCCGGCGGCATTGAAGTAGCGCAGCGCGACATACACGAGGCCGTGGATTTCGGAATACCAGCGGAGGACCTGCTCGAACATGAGCTTGCTTTCGCCGTAGGGATTGATCGGGCGCTGGGGCAAAGTCTCATCAATCGGCATGCGCTCGGGCACGCCGAAGGTCGCGCAGGTGCTGGAGAAGACGAGGCGCTGGCAGCCGGCGGCGTGCATGGCGTCGAGGAGATTGATGCCGCCGCCGACATTGTTGCGAAAATATTTCGAGGGGTTCGTCATGCTCTCGCCGACGAGGGCATTCGCGGCGAAGTGCATGACGGCGTCGGGCCTTGTCTGCGCGAGTGCGGTTTCGATGTCGCTGCGCGTTTGGAGATCGCCGGTGATGAGCGTGGCGCGAGGGTCCACGGCGGAGCGGTGGCCTTCGGTGAGGTTGTCAAAGACGGTGACGGTGTGTCCGGCGTTGATGAGATATTCGACGCAGATGCTGCCGATGTAGCCGGCGCCGCCGGTGACGAGGATTTTCATGGGCTGGAGTTAGCGGGTCGGGCGGTGGTTGTGAAGCCGGGAGGTGTGCGTGTTCACGGCTGTGACTGGTGACTGGTGAAAAGTGACTGGTGTTCCGCTCACGAGTGACTCGCGGAAAACCGGAGGACCAGTCACCTTTCACCAGCCACGGGGCGAAGGCGGCGGTCACGGCGCCTTTTCGCCGGTGAAGCGCGGGACGACGCGCAGGTGCCACTCGGGTTTTGAGAATTTCGAGGTGGCGCGGTATTCGAGCAGCTTGCTCACGGGGAAAAGCAGCACGCCGGGGAGGCCTCTCGCATTGATGCGGATGTCGTAGTCGAGCTTGTCCTCGATCAGCCAGATGCGGCCGCCGCCGAACATCGAGAAGCCGTTGCCTTCGATGATGAGGTCCTTGTTAGTGAGGATGCCGTCGGCCATGGAAAATTTTGCGGTGGCCTTGCGCGCGCGGCTGATGCCCATGCCGGGGACGATTTTGTTCAGGATGTCGCTGAGCGGCCCGAGGAACGGGATGGCGAAGACATTTCCATCGGTGACGGACATCTCGCCGTCGCCGCGAAGCGTGGCTGCGTCGTCGCCCTTGCCGGTGAAGGAGCAGGTGCCGTCGAGCTTTCCCTTCGAGTCATCGAAGCCGAAGTAGAGCTTCGAGAGCTTTGCAAAATCAATGCCGGCGACGCCCACGGCGAGGGTCTCGCCGGGCTTGCCTTTGACGAGGGAGATGTCGCCGTCGGTGGCCAGCGTGCCGTCGAGCAATTCGCCGCGCACGCCGATCAGCTTGAGCCGTTCGTCCGTGAAGAAAAGCCGTCCGTTGAGGTTGGTGAAGTGGAGATCCTTTTTGCAAAATGTGTAGTCCATCCCGCCGGGCGCGTCGGCGAGGACGGTGAGGCGCGTCTGCGTGCCGCCTTTGCGCGGGTCGAGCGTGCCGTCGAGCCGGAGCGACGGCGGTTTTTTTCCGAAGCGGTAGGGCTTCACGTCCTGCACGAGCTCGGGGCCGATCCATTGCGCGACCTCGGCGGGATGCACCGTGGTGCGCACATCCTTGAAGGTGAAGATGCCGGTCTTGAAATCCACGGCGAGGCCGCCCTTCGCACTGCCCTCGGCGCGGGTGAGATCGAAGGTGTCGAGCGTGAGCACGCGGTCATCGTAGCGGAATGCGGCCTCGGTACTGCGCGCCTCGATGCCGTGGTAGATCGTGCGGCCGAGTTTGAGATTGCCGCTCGTCGCGCTGCCGTCGTGGCGGAAAGTCGTCTCGGCGCTGCTTGCGTCCACGCCGTGGAAAGTGGTGCGACCGAGTTTAAGCATCCCGCTTGTCACGCCGGCGTTGAAGCGGAAAGTCACGTCGGCGCTGCCTGCCTCGGCGGCCTCGAAGGTCGTGCGCCCGAGCTTCGCCTCGCCGGCGGCGGAGAGCGTGGCGCGACCGGGTGCGGTGCCGCGTGCGCTGAGCGTGATGCGCGGCGGGTCGGTGAATTTCACGAGTGCGAGTTTCGCGCGCAGGTCGGGATCGAGCAGCGGCGCGATGACTTGCGGCGAGAGGCTGCTCACGAGGCCGAGGCGGAAGTCGCCGCCGCCCGCGGAGTCGAAGTCCTGCTGCGCGTTTCCGGTGAGTTCCCCGCCATTTTCATGCAGCAGCGAAAAATCGCGCACGGCCCAGCGCCGGCCATCCCACGAGAGGTCGGCGCTCAGCGACTCAAAGGGCACGCCGCCGTACTGGAATTTTCCGACGCCGGCGTGGCCGAGCATGTGGAATTTCGGCGGCGTTCCGGGCTCCTTGGAAAATTCCGCGCGCGCGGTGAGATCGAGCCGGGGTGGAAACGGGAACGTGAAATCCGCGAGGGCCTTCACGGTGCCCGCGAGGGCGTTCACATTCGCTGCGCGCAGCAGCGCGGGGAGATCGAGGCTCGAGCGCAGGCGCAGTTCCGCGGTGCGCGTCTTCGGGTCGAGGCTGCCGGAAGCCTGCAGGCGGCCCTTCGCGTCCGCCGCATCGAGGCGCTGGAGCAGCAGCACATCGTTCTGCCAGGTCGCGGCGAGTGCGAGGGAGGCGAGCGCGTAGCGGCCACGGCGGATTTTTTCGCCGTTGAATTCCGCCTCGACCGCGAGGTCGCCCGGCTTCCCGAGGTCGCCGCTGAATCGCACCGTGAGCGTCGGCCGCGCGCCCTCGTAGCGCAGCGCGGCGAGTTCGCGCACGAGCGTCTCCGCGAGCGCGGGGCTTCCGCCGTTTTTTTCCCTCGCAAACGAGACGCCCGGCGGCAGAAGCACGCTGCCGCTCGCGCGTACGCGGATGCCGGCGATGATCGCATCCAGCCGTGTGATCTGCACCTGGTCGGGCGGGAAAAGGATGCGCGCATTCAGCCGGTCCACGCGCAGCGCGGGGCCGAACGGGTTCTGCGCGTCGAGCGGGATTTGCAGCGTCGTATCCACGAGCGTGAGCGCGTCGAGGAAGGGTTTGTGTTTCGCGGCGTTCGCGTAGTTCGCCTCGATGACCATCTCGTTCATCTGCGCGACCACGCGGTTGCGCGCGGGCGAGTCGAAGAATTTCACGTCCTTCGCCACGAGGCCGCGGAACGGCCGCACGGTGAGGCGCGTGAATGAGACTTCGACGCCGTGCTTGCGCACCTCCTGCACCACCCACTCGCGCCACGACTTCGTGAGCCCGCGATTATACAGGTAGCGTCCGCCGATTCCTGCCGTGAGCAGCAAGAGGAGAAATAGGATATGCAGGAAGCGCCGCACCCCGCGAGCATCCCGCGAAGCGCGCGCCATCGCCAACCATTTCTCCGCGCGGGAAAATGCAAAGGCTGGAGGAAAACGCACACGCATCATGGCGTCGCGATGCGATCTCGAAGCATTCACTGCCAGAGGGAACATACATTGAAAAATCGAATGGCATTCGCGATGCTAGAGTCTGACTTCCGATGATAACTCCAAACTGTCGGGAACGCCTCACCGCTTCGGATTTCGAATTTATCGCCGGCACGCTCGGCGCGGGGAGGAACAACTCCTCGACGCTGGCACAGCTCCTCACGGACGAGGAGATGCGCGACACGATCCTCGACAGCGAGACGCTTTTCCAAGCCGTGCTGCAAGGGGACGCGCAACTCCGCATCTCGCCGCAGTGCTACTTTTACATCCTGCTGCGTCATGTGCTGAAGGATCGCGGAATCTCGAACCGCGAGACGTGCGACTACCTCGCGTCGCTGCTGGAAAATTTCTCCGTGACCGAGCGGATGCGCGCGCCGGGCGGCGCGGGTCACGGGACGCAGCAGTATGTGAGCGACCTGCTGCTCGCGTTACAAAAGGCGTCGCCGTCGCAGAGCTTCCTGCTGCGCGCGCACATCGGGAACTACACGCTCTTCATCTCGGGCGTCTTCCAGGATCGCGTCGAGAGCCGCAGCCGCCGCGGGGGGCCGGACATGGGATTTTTCGAGGGCGTGGGCGCGGCAAATTTCCACTCGGCCGCGGGGCATCCTTTCGCGCGGCAGCACGCACTGTCGCCGGTCTTCGAGGAGCTGAGCGAGCGCTTCCACGACTTGCGCCTCGCTCTGAACGAGACTGCGGAGCGGCATCTGCATTTGGATGAAGCGCCGTCGCTGATCCTCGGCGGGATGACGAATGAGGAATGACGAAAAAACTTCCAACGATGAATGAAAGAACTCCGAGGGCGCGCGGCCTTCGCAGTGGTGCAGCTTCGTCATCCGTCGTTCGTCATCCGTCATTTCACCTCCTCCCATGAACACGCTCTTCGCCGACATCACGCGCCTCCTCGAACGCACGTACGCCGCGAGCGGCGTGGCGCTGGAGGACTGCCTGATCGGCAGGGAACGCTGCGCGCATCTCACGCGGCTCGCGGGTGCGCAGGCGCGGGAGTTGAGCGAGATCGCGCGCACCTTCCTGCGGCACAGCGGGGACCATCTTTTCATCGGGATCTACTATTCGCGCTGGCTCATCGAGCAGCTCGAACACCACGACCCGCGGCGCGGGCTGAGCGACTCGAACATCGGCCATGTCATCGCGTTCGTGGAGGAGATCGATCACGCGCTGCACGCGGCGCTCGCGTTCCGGCGCGGCGAGCGCGACATCACCGCCGAGGACTTCGCGCGCAATCTCGAACTTCAGGCGCGGGTGGACACGTATCTCGTGCTGGTGCTCTTTACGGCGTTCTTCCGCAAGACGCAGCGCATCTCGCGCACGGACCGCCGCTGGCTGCGCTTCCACCTTTTCCAGCGCGAAAATCCGAACGCGTATTCCGATCCGAATCTCCGTGGGCGCTATCTCGAAACCACGCAGCTCGCCGCTCAGTACACGCGGCTACTCGATGCACTGAACGCCGCGCGCCGGGTGGATGAGATCCGCATTTTCCATGCGCTCGACTATGCCGGAAAAAGGGAACGCATCCTCCTGCTGGGCGATGGGGAACATCCCGCGTCCGGCATCGGACAGTGAACGTCCCGTCAGTGCGCTGTGCCCGGTGTGCGGGCTGAACTTGAAATTTGGGATTCGGAATGAGGCCGCGCATTTTTTCAACTGTTCGAGATCCGGACCGCCTGCGATTTTCCGTGCCGTCTGCGCGCCGATGGTGTGCATTCCCCGCCCGCAAAAATATGCTGACCATTTCCGCCATCTCCAAATCCTTCTCGGGGCGCGTGCTTTTCGAGGGTGCCTCGTTGCAGGTGAACCGTGGCGATCGCATCGGGCTCGTCGGCGCGAATGGCGCGGGGAAGTCCACGCTGTTCTCGATCATCCTCGGCGAGGATTCGCCGGATGAGGGGCGCATCTCGATGGAGCGCGGGATCACGTTCGGCTTTCTCCCGCAGGAGAGCGCGGCGGTGGGCAATGAGACGGTGGTGGATCTCGCGACGGGCGCGACGCCGGAGATCATCAAGGCGCGGGACACGATCCGCCGCTGCGAGGCGGCGGGCGATACGGACAGCGAGGAGTACCACGAGGCGCTCGGCGATTTTGCGGAAAATGACGGGCACGCGCTGACGGCGAAGGCGAAGCGCATCCTGTCGGGCCTCGCCTTTCGTGAGCGTGATGTGGACCGCCCGGCGAAGGCGCTGAGCGGCGGCTGGATCATGCGCGCGCACCTCGCGCGGCTGCTCACGCAGGAGCCGGATTTGCTGCTGCTCGACGAGCCGACGAACCATCTCGATCTCGAGTCGCTCGAGTGGTTCCGCGAATACCTGCGCGGCTATCCCGGCGCGATCCTCATGATTTCGCATGACCGTGATTTTCTGAATCAGCTTGTGCGTGACATCGTGGAAATTTCGCGCTGCCGGCTGTTCAAATACCGCGGGAATTACGATGCCTACGTCGCGCAGAAAGTGGCGCGCGACGAGCAGCACGCGGCGGCCTACGCGAATCAGCAGCGCGAGATCGAGCGGTTGCAGGATTTCGTGGATCGCTTCCGCGCCAAGGCGAGCAAGGCCACGCAGGCGCAGAGCAAGCTGAAGCAAATCGAGCGCATGGATCTGCTGGAGGCGCCGCCCGAGGCGGACGCGCGCGTGCGGTTCAGCTTCCCGCAGCCCCCGCGCAGTGGGCACCGCGTGATCACGCTGAAGGATGTGGATCACGCCTACAAAACCAGCGATGGCGGTGAGCTGGTCGTGTATCGCGGGCTGAATTTCGAGGCGGAGCGCCACCAGCGCACGGTGCTCGTGGGGCCGAATGGCGCGGGCAAATCCACGCTGATCAAATTGCTCGCGGGCAATCTCGAAGTGCAGCGCGGCGAGCGGATCGTGGGGCACAATGTGCGCGTGGGATATTTCGCGCAGAACCGCGTCGAGCAGCTCAATCTGCGGCAGACGGTGCTCGAGACCGCGCAGGATCTTCCGTCGCGTCCCGGCGAACAGGTTTCGCGCACGGTGCTCGGATCGTTCCTCTTCCGCGGCGACGATGTGTTTAAGCCAGTCGCCGTTTTATCCGGCGGGGAAAAATCGCGCCTCGCGCTCGCGCGGCTGCTGCTCGATCCGCCGAACCTCATGCTGCTCGACGAGCCGACGACGCATCTCGACATCCCGAGCATTGATGCGCTCATCGGCGCGCTGGAGCAGTACGAGGGCACGGTCATCTTCATCAGCCACGACGTACATTTCATCCGCCGCGTCGCCAGCACCGTGCTGCACATCAGCGCCGGCCAGCTCACGCCCTACGCGGGCGACTACCAGTATTACCTCGAT
>JANXZI010000617.1 GCA_025355595.1 Spartobacteria bacterium | reverse complement strand
GCACCGAGCAGGAGAACGAGCACGATGATGAGCGCGAATCGGTTCCAGAGATCCACGGTCTCGGTGCGCGTGACGGGGACTTTTTCCAGTGCCGCGAGGGATTTCCACGTCGCGGGATTAGCGCGGTCAATGCGCTGCCCGCCAGTGTCACGCGCGATGCGGGCGAGGTTGGCTTCGTTGATGTGCTGCGCGGAAAGTTCGGCGGTGTTTTCCTCGACATCGAAGGCGATCAGCACGTCGGCGGCAGTCTTGTCGTCGGCGACGACGGTCGCGGCGACCTTGTGCTGGCCGGGCATCGCGGCAGCGAAGCGCGCGGTGAAAATCCCCGGCGCGTTCGTGTCCGGCGAGAAGTCCAGCGGGAGCTGTTTGCCGTCGGGCAGCGTCACCTGCGCCTGCACGCGCGGCTTCACGAGCGGGCGCTCGGACCGCACTTCGGCGCGCAGCACGACGGTCTGTCCCGGCTCGTGGCGGCTGCGGTCCGGCTCGATGAAAAGACCCACATTTCCCGCGCTCTGCCGAATCGGCGCGAGCGCGCGCAGCGCCTGCTGCCAGAAGACCTGATACGGCGTCGGCCCTTCCGTCGTGGTCGCGAGCATCTGCCATTTCCAGAGCGTGTCGGTGCCGATGAAAAGCACGCGCCCGCGCCCGACGGTGTGCTCGGCCATGAGGATGAATCGGCCATACGAATTTCCGAGCTGCGCGGATTCGGCGAGCACGCTCGCGGCGGGCTTCTTGCGGAGTGCGGGATAGATCTGATCCACCGGCGGCAGCGACGACCAGAACGCGGCGGGCACGCCGCCCGGCATGGCGAAGAACGGCGCGGCCATTCCGTCGGCGGTCACGCGCACCGCGACCGGGCCGGTCACGGGTGTCGCGGACTCGGGCGAGAGTTCGACGGGTAGCAATTCCGCAATCGCGGGGTGCTTCATCATCTCGCTCAGGTTCGGCCCGCCGATGACGATGACGGATTTTCCATCCTCCTCGACAAGCTGCCGCAGCGATTCTGGAAAACCGCGCGGCCAGCGGCGTGGGTCCGCACTGCCGAGCACGAAGGTGTCGAAGCCCGCGAGTTCCGCGTGCGTCTGCGGAAAGCCCGCGACCTGCGTGCGCCGCTCGGGTTCGCCGAGTTGCACGAAGGCATTCTGCCCGCGCGACAAAAATGCCGTGAGCGTGAACGACGGATCGTCCTCGAAAATCCGGCGCAGGAATTTGAACTCCCAGCGCCAACTGTCCTCAATGAAAAGCACCTCATTGCGCGCACCGACGACCTGCACGCTGAATTTCCGCGATGGAGCGCCGCCGTCCCCGCCGGCGTTTTCCACACGCGCAGCGTCCAACTTTCCAGCGCCCGCGATCCCGATCGTGTATTCCTTCAGCCCCGCCTCCTCCGGGCGGAAGGCGATGCCCACTGTCTTCTCCCGCTCGCCGGCGGCGAAGGCAAACGGCTGCGTCGCGACGGGCTTCTCGCCCTCCTTCAATTCTAGTGTGAGCGTTTTCCCCGCGAGTCCCTCCTGCCGCAGCGCGACGGCAAAGCGCGACTCCGCGCCGAGCAGCACGCGCCGCGGGGCCTGCACATGCGCGATGTCCACGCGCTGCGCCGCCGCATCCGGGGGTGCGCTGGCCGGCGCGAGCGTATCCACGGTGAGGAAAAGTTCGCGCGCAACTTCGGCGATGTCGCGCGCGCCGGAATCGTGTCCGTCGCTGACGAGCAGCACGCGTCCGCCGGGGACGACCGGCGCGCCTTCGCTGCGCTGCTGGCGGTAAAGCTCCCACGCATCGCTGAGGCTCTCCGCGTAGCGCGTGCTCGCGCCATTTGTCGCGAGCGATGCGGCATCGCCAGCGTTCACCGTGCGCGCGTGTGAGTCGAATGCGAACCAATGCACGTTCGCCCGGCCGGCGAGCGAGCTTTGCAGGCCGCTGTTTCCGAGCCATTGCAGCGCATCTGGCAGCCGGCCCGCGGGCGCCGCGGCGTCCTTGATTCCCATGCTCTTTGAAACATCGAGCAGCACCAGCAAGGGCGTCCCTTCCTCCACGGTGCGGCGGAACGAAATGATCGGCTGCAACATGCAAATTCCAAAGACGAGCACGATGGCCACGCGCAACACGCCGAGTGTCGCAATCCAGGGCAACGGCAGCCGTTTTTTCGCAAGCACCATCGAGCCGTGCAGCAGCAGCACGAGCAGCGTGAGCACGATGGCCGCGATGGCCCACAGCGGGAGAACTGGCATCCAACTGATCGTCATCGATGGTTCTGAGTGAAGTTGTGGACGCTGCGATTCAGGCGCGTAGCGCCATCACAACAGTAGCCGGGGGTGACGAGTCCCCGAGGAACCCCCGGAATCTCGGAAAGAGGAAAACAGCCGCGTAGCGGCGGCACAACGTTGTGGTTCGCACGTCTGGTGTCGCCGCTACGCGGCTTGTTCGCGATTGCGGTGCTCCGTGGGTTCCTCGAAGACTCGTCACCCGCGGCTATTGTTGTTTTGGCGCTACGCGCCATGGCGAATGTGCGGCCAGCGGAATATGCGGACGGGCAGAAAATCACGCGCGTCATTTCAACACCTCCGCTTTCGATGTCGGCGCCATGATGCCGTGTTTGGCGACAGTCGAAGTCGTGACTGCCGGATTCATCACCGGACAGAGCCGGTGGACGAAATACATCTCCACGAGCAGCACGAGCGCGGCGAATACAAACAGCCACGGCCACAGCAGCACGCGGCCTGTGGCGATGGCCTGCTCCGGTGCCGTGCCGGGATCGGGATGGACAATTTCAAACGACGCGCCACCCCACCACGAGCGAAGCGTGTCCGCATCCGATTTCGCAACCGTGCTGTCGCCACGACCGGCGTGGACGACAAAATTCAAAACCACGCTGCCGCTTTCTCCGTTCGCGCGCAGCGAATAGACGCCCGCCTCCTCCGCCGCATCGAGCCGCGCGATGGTCTGCGTGCCGAATTCGCGCAGTGCGGGCGTCACGCTCCGTCCGCCCGGCGTGGTGATCGTTGCGGACGCATTTTTTCCGACGCCCGGCAGAGCGAGCGTGACCGTTTCGCCCGCGTGAAAACTCCGCCCGAGCCGCACGCGGGTCAGCCGGTTCAGCGATTGGTCGAGCAGCGGCACGAAGGTGTTGCGGCGCGGCAGGTCGCTCCATTCGTCGTTTGCCGTCGTGTTGAAAATGAGCACGCGGCCCGCGCCGAACGCGTGCTCGATGAGCGCGGGCGCGGCGTCGCCAAACCACGCGAGCACGCGGCTCGTGTCGCCCTGCGGCGCGTCGCCGAAGCGGTAAAATGTCCGTGCGCGCACGCGGGCAAAATCGCCGAACGTCGGATCGAACAGCGGCGCGAGCAGCGGGTGCGTCCACTCGATCCGCGTGAGGCTCGCGAGTCCGCCGCTGGTGATGTCCCGGAGCGGGCGCGGCAGCAGGCATTCCGTCGGGCGCTGCGGATTGTGCAGCTTCGTGGTGTAAAATTGCGACTGCACGGCTGGGCCCAAAAACAGCATCAGCCCCGCACCGCCCTTGATGCGATTTTCCAGCGCGAGCAACCGGTCGTCGCTCAGCTCCGCGACGTTCGCCATTACGACGACATCGGCATTGGCAAAATCCGATGCGACCACGGTCTCCGGGGTGCGGCGCGTGACCTGCGCGGCGGCGGCTTCGCCGTGGCCGAGCACATCGAGCGCGGCGCGGAGGTGGTAGCCCGGCTGGAGTGATTCGATCTGCGTGCTTTGCGATTCCAGCAGCAGCACGCGCACGCCGCCGCTTGCGTCGAGATGCACCCAGAAGACATCGTCGTCCGGCAGTGCGTCGCGCGGTTCGAGCACGAGTTCCGCAATTTTTCCCGTGAAATCGAAATCCGCCGGAACCGGCAGGCTCACCTCGGCGAATGTGCCCGACGCGATGGTCACCTTCTGCTCGATTTTGCCAAGGTCCGCCGGCTTCTTCACGCGCAGCGTGCGCTCCTGCGGCTCGTGGCCGGATGCGCCAAGGCGCGCGTGGAGAAAATGTTTGCCGTCAAATTCAACCGCGCGCACGTCAGCGATCCACGCGTTGCGCGGCGCGGACGGGCCGATATCAATCACGCGGACGGACACCGGCATTTTCAACCCCTCGGTGAACGCAGCGACCGCGCCCTGCGACCACGCGCCCTGATGATTGTCCGTGAGAAAAATCAACTCTGCGCGCGCGCCCTCACGCGGCGCGGCGAGCATTGGTCGGATGACCGCGAGTGCGGACGAAAGGTCCGTGTCACCAAGACCCGTGCGCGCCGCTTCGAGCCGGGCGACATGGCGCGTCGGATCCTCCGCGAGCGGGCCGAGTGCGGTGGTGTTGTTCGCGGTGAGCAGGATTGTCGCGCGGTCGCCGGGCATGCCCTGCGCGAGCAGCGCGCGGGCGATCTTCTTTCCGCGGACAAACGGCGTCTCGCCACCGGGCTGCTCGTAGCTCATGCTGCGGCTCACATCGAGAATCACGAACCGCTCGGTGGGCGTGTGCTTCCCGCCGGTGGAAAAAATCGGCTTCGTCAGCGCGAGCACGAGCGCGGAGAGGAATGCCGCGCGCAGGAGGAATAGCAGCACCTGATGCCATTGAATGCGGCGCGACATCTTGTGCTGCGAGGAGCGCAGCCAGCGCAGGCTGCTGAATGGCATCGTCCGCACGCGCTTCGGCCTCAGCAGGTGGATGATGATCGGAACAGCCAGCACCGCGAATGCGGCGAGCGCGATGGGTGCAAGGAGGGTGAACATGCTCGGCCAGACAGAAACCATGTTTGAACCGGCGGCTTAGGCAATGCTTCCGCGTGTGCAACGGCGCAAAATTTCAAATTACAAATCAAGGAGGTTGCGGAGTTGCCCGGCAAAGTGACATGCCATGCGGAACTCCCTCGCCACCCACCCTCATCTTCGCGCGCATTCCTTCGCGCCCCGCCGCCCAGGTCCAATCTCGGCCCCATCCACACTTACCGCTCCGAGGTGGACCAGATCATTCGCTATGGCGGCAGCACGAAGGAAACCTCCATCCGTCGGGCCGTCTTCAATCTCATCAACGCCTACGCCCGCCCGCGCGACCTCCTGCTCGTCGAGGAACTCGACTACTACAATCCCCGGCGCAAGAATCGTGTCACCCCGGACGGCACGCTGAAGAACATCCTCCGCCTCGACTGCGGCTTTTGGGAGAGCAAGGACACCGACGACGACCTTAACCAGGAGATCGCGAAGAAATTCGACAGGCGCTACCCGGATTCCAACATCCTCTTCGAGGACTCCCAGACCGCGATCCTCTCTCAGGACGGCCAGCGCCTCCTCACCGCGCCATTTGGAAAAGACGCGGCGCTCGACGAACTCCTCACCGCCTACGTCAGCTTTGAGAGCCGGGACGTGCGCGAGTTCAAGG
>JANXZI010000596.1 GCA_025355595.1 Spartobacteria bacterium | reverse complement strand
ACCACCGGCGGCAAGAGCGACGACGCCATCACCCTCACCGTGACGCTCGATTCGCTCAAAGCCGACAACAAGGACAAGCCCGCAAAGCTCGAAGCCGCGGTGAGTTTCAAGGGCGTGAAACTGTATCCCAGTTCCAAGACTTACAAATCATCCAAGCCCGCGACCGGTGCCGCGGAGGGCGTGGGGTCGAACCTCCAAGCAGCCGCCAACGGGCTGCTGAATGACATTCTGGATTGGGATCAGGCACCGATGAAAACGGTGATGAAAGCCCTTGTAAGCCTCTGAGCGTGCGCTCTGCCGGGTTTACGGAGTGAGATATTCCGACAGGATGTCCAGCATTTCTGCATTTTGATGCCAGTCCGAGAGAAATAAGGAGCGGACGCTGGTAAGGGCGCGTTCCATGGATCGGAGTGCGGAATCAAACGGAGTTTGCGGAGCAAGCGTTGGGGCGTCCGCCAGATCGCGACAGAGACTTTCCGGCGCACGTCCCGGAAAGAAGGGGAGGATGGCCGCGAGCACGCGGCTCCAAACTTCGAGAGGCATGATGCCGGCGACGACGGCGTCTCCTTCCTTGGACGGGCGGATGAGATTCCGGGGGCCGAGTGCCACGCGCCACCTGTCGTCGGTTTGTAAGAGGTGGAGGAGGCGCGACTCGAGGGACTTATCCGACGGTTCCGATGAGGCTGCGCGGAGCAGGCTAAGGGCGGTGTCCAGGATCACGGGCAGCGCGAGGTCGGAGCCGGCATAGAGCAGACGCAGGGCGAGGACACCGAGGGAATAGATGTCGCAGGGCGAATTCAGAGGTTGCAGCACTTCAAAGGGCACCTGGCTGAAAGGGATACCCTCGTAACTCCGAAGTGTGGCTGCGTGGGTATCGCTAAGGTGTAACGGAATGGTCCGGAAGGCTGCTTCTCCAGGCGCGAGTGCCGCCTTTGTATCTATGTATCCGATGAGTTCGAGGCTGCCGGCGTCCTTCAGCGGGAGGCGGAGTCTGAGGAGTTCATTGGGTTGTACACTGAGTCGCTCGTGCGAGGAAAGAGTGCCTTCGACAGCGATGCCGCCATCGGCCGGCGAGAGCACCTTGCGAATGCGGACGTTGCCAAGACCCTGGCGCGGAATCCCGAGTTCCTCCGGACGGTAGATCGAAGCCGTCACCGGAACCCGACTGGCGAAATAACGGGTATTGCTCGACGGAATATCCAAGGCCACTGCGTTGCCGGGAAATACGAGTGACACTTGCGAAGCCCAGCAAAACGGAAGATTCGAACTGGTCGTGCCAATGCTGACGCGAAAGCTGTCCGGTGTGATGTTCAGCAGCGGGAGTCCCGTGCGCCGGACCTCGCTGGCGACAGCATGGATGCATTGTTTGATGAGCAGCAACTTCAGGCAGAGCACTTCGACAAGACGCCCGGCCTGATTCCGTCGCGTTCCGTAATAGTGATGACCTGCGGTGCGCATCTCCGTCTCGTCTTCCAGTTGACGATAGACGCCATTGAGACGGAAAGGGCGCTTGGCATTGACCAGTCCGCTCCACGGCTGTCCGCCAAGCAACTCGGCAAATTCCTCGATGCCAAGAGGTGAAAAACGGCGGGCGAAGATCATCCCGCCACCGGGATTCAGCGGCACCAGATTCGATCCCGCTGGCAGTCGCGTTTTCAGCTCGATGGTGCCCTGCGCACCGTCCGCGGCGCGATTCAGGGAAACGAAAGGCCCACCCGCTGCAGCGCGGCCGAAACGCGCGATGCTTTCGCTGTAAGTCGGCAGGCTGGCACTGGCCAGCGCATTGTCGTCCCGGCAGACGAGGATTTCTCCGGCGTCCGTGCCCGGGTGCCAGAGTTGCCATTTGGCGACATCAATGAAGGCCGGCTTGGGCGGAGCCTTTTCGTATTCGGTCGAAAACGAACCTTCGGTGCCAGCACCGCGCAGACCGGCGACGAGCTGCCGCCATGCGGCGTCGCGGGTGAGATTCGACGGAATAAGTGTTTCGCCGACAGGCGGCAGTTCGATGTCCTGAATCCACAATTCGATCCAATCATGGACATGGCCGCTCATGTCGCACACGGCTCCCAGAATGGCGCGGGCCTCGGGTATTTGCCGAAGGAATATCAGATGACCGGAAGCCGGGTCCGGCTGCTCGCGCAGGACCGCACAAAACCGGAGACTGGCTGCGGCTTCCGACTCCGAAATCGGCACGCAGCGGATGGCGGTTTCGCGGGCGGGATTCGTTTTCTGCGTGGTGGCCGTGGTCATGCGGTTGCGAGGAGGCTCCTCCCTGTCTGCCATTTCCGGTGTGATGCCGCAACTCCGACGACGTTTTTTCTTGCGGCACTGCTTTGCCATGCAAATAACACGCCATGCGAATCGCCGCCGCGCTGCTGTCGTTGTTGATATTCGCGACGGGTATTTTGCTGGCGGGAGAGAAGGTTCCGGAAGCCGGGGCCGAGGAGCTGGCGAAATTGCAGGCGATGGATCTATTTCCCGATCTGGAGGACGAGGGTTCGGATTTGCATTGCGCGGTCGAGGCGGAGATCGAACAGATGGAGGGTGAGCAGTCGGGTGTTCTAAAGCGGCCAGGCTGGCCGGTAATCGTGGTGCGCCGAGTGGCCGCAAGGCTGGGATTGAAACCGCGAACGGTGGCGGAAATTCGGACGAGCCTCGCGGAGTCGTTCGGTGTGGAACCGGACGAGATGCAGCGGGTGCATGGGATCCGAATCGTGGAGGCAAAATTCAAAGTCGGCACCACTTCTTTCGACGTGCTGCCGCAAATCGCCGCGCGCGTGTCCGCGCACGGGCTTGTCGTTGATAGCGATCGATCGTTTATCTCAATGATCGGTGACGAGAGTAAGTTCGAGCGACGCGTTGGCGAAAAGGCTGCGGAGTATTGGAAACGTCAGCGGGACATGCTGGAGGCCACGGCTGCTCCGGTCGCGGGGGACATGAGGCTCCGTGTCGTTTTCGAATTGCATAGTGAGCGCAAAAGTACGGTGGTTCGTGAGGGCGAGCGGCTTCGTATTTCGGAGGAGGGACAGGTGACTGTTTCCAAGGTTCCGCCGGTGGCCGGCGCCGCACGCCCGGCGAACCTCCAGACGACACCGGGCAATGGCAGCGGGACGAAAGCACGTCCGGCTCTTCCCGCCGACGCCACCGGTCGCGTAACGACCAAGGAGTCAGGCCGGCGGCAGCTGTCGCGGTGATTTGAAGTCAGTCACGCCGTCGCGAGGAAATCCTGCCAGCACTTGACGGCCTTTGATCGGGATTCCGCGCTGAGGTCGTAGGGGATTTCACTCGCCAACGGCACAGCGTTTGGCCCGGCGCGAAGGCAAACAAGATGTTTCGCAGTCGGGAAGCCGACAATAACGTCGAGCCATGGGGAACCGGCAGGAGCGAGGTAAAGCTGAGGCGCGCTCGCGGGGATCGTTGCGGAGAGAAAGCCCCGCCAGAATTGCAGCGTAGCGAGCGGGTCAGCGGCATCCGCGGGAACGCGAATGTGCTGCGGTGGTGCGGTCAGTTGGCCGAGTTTCAAGTTAATCTTGGCACTCGAAACGCCGTTGCTTGCCAATCCGTTGAAATGGTTCTCCGCAAAATAGGCAATGCGGACGCCGGCTTCGGAGTCCGGATTGATTCCGATGCGTTCTGCATACGGAGCGCGGGGAGACGCTTGGACTGCCGGAGAATTGAGGAGCAGCGCTGTCGAACCGGCGGCGTCAGTGGCGAGCCGGTGGATATCGTCGGCAGAGGTCGTTGCGCGGCATGACTGCTCAAGGCGATCGAGGATGGGGACGACGTCCGGAGTGCTGTCTGCGGGTCGGTTGGAAAAATGTGCGCACACCACCATCGGATACTTTGTGCGACCCTTGCCATCGCTCGAAGACCAAAGCTTTCCGACAAGGATGTTATCGGCATCCGTCCACATAAAAGTATGCCGGAACTCCGGCAGGACATCGCCATCTGGCATCGCTTCCCACAGTCCGCCATCCACGATGCCTCCGATGCCTTGCACGTAGAGGTATTGCTTGGTCGCGATCAGCGGTTCCGAGTCCAGTCCGATATCGTCCAGGTGGTCGTTCCAGCCGGGATGCTTTCCAAATACCCCCAGATGCGTGGATGGCACCCGATTGCCAAACAAGCTGCCGATCCGTGATCCGATTCCAGAGAGCCAAGCCGCCATCGTCTTAGCGTAGCTTTGCGAGGACGCTGCTCTTCTTGGGGCCCGACGGGGGAGCCTGCGGAACTTCGCCGATCACCTGGACGCTGAAACGCAGGGTGTCGCCGTCCCGGCTGATCGATTGAACGCCACCGCCTCTTGTGTTGATGGAACCTTCGGCGTGGCGGCCATTGACCGGATCGGTTAGGCTGATTTTGATGGACTCCCCATATTTTGCTTCCGTGGAGAACGACTGTCCCTTGAAGATATTAGCCGCGGCACCACCTCCTTCGACGATGTGAAATTTGTATGCTCCGGGATCGGTCAGGCGGATTTGGACGCGGAGCCCTGCAAACCGTCTCACGTACTGGTCATACGCGTCTCCCGCGGCTTTCATGGCGTCAAAATCCGAAAGCAGGGAGTTGAGCTTGTTCTTGATCGCTGGCTCGACGCTTTGAAATTCAGGCGCGGAAAAATCGCGCTTCCATTTGCCCATCAGTGCTTCGGCCTCAGTTTTCTGGCCCTCCGTCATGCGCCCCCTGCCTCCGGTGACAAACGGTTCGCCAAAGACGGCCTCGAGCTTGTCGCGAGTTTGGTCGAGGTAAGCTTGCGCGATGGCCGTCAGGCGCCGGTCCTTGGCGATTTTTAAGAAGGCTTCGCAGGGTTTGCTCAGGTTCGGGCTGCCGAATTGCCCTTGGCGGGCCGGAAGCTGCTCTTTCAAGCGGTCTATCTCCGCAAGAATCTTGCCGAAGGACGCCCAGCCTTCCCCGATGAATTCGTGCTTCAGATCGTCCGTCTGTTTTGCCAGCGCGGCGGCCTCCCGATAAGTGTCGAAGCGGACCGTGTAGATGGGGTGGTTGTCGCCGAAATCCTCCAGATACGGATCCAGCTTTTTCAGATCCTCGATTTCCGGCGCGGAGAATGTTTTTTGCACTTCTTCGGTGAGTCCGGTGAGCGTCGTCTTGAGTTCTTCATCCACTTCCTTGAAGAGCTTCGCCTTGTCGTTCGGAACGAGCGGTGCGATGGCATCGCGCACGAGTTGGAAGCTGGCCTTTGAAGAACCTTGGCTCCCCGAGACCAGTTGCTGATACGTGGAATACATCATGGCCTTATCGCCGACGAGCAGGTTCTCATCCTTGGCGGTCTTTAGCTTAGCATCAGTCGCTTCCTTTGTGACCGTGAGTTGCTTGAGGAGCGTGTTCAGCGCTTCCTCCTTGTCCTTTTGCTCGCCGAGCCCGGACGGCGTGGTTTCCATCAGCCTCTCGATCCGGCGGAACTCGTGGAGGTCATCGCGCATATGCACAATTTTCGTAGCGCTTTCGCGCTGTCCGCGGACGGTGTCGCCGGCAAGGACCTTGAAGCGGCGAAGACCGGCGGCAATCGGCGGATTTTCGACGAGGCTGGCATAACTCAGCGGAAGGCGCTTGGGCACCCATTGGGCAGCGGGGTTTGCGGTGTAAGTCGCGGTGAAGGTTTCACCAAAGAGTTTCAATTTCTCCGGGGCTGCGGGCTCCTTGGTGACCGTGACGTAGCGGACCAGTGGGAGCAGGACTGCTTCGGCGATTTCCTCGCTCTGCTTTTTTGACTTCGGTGCGACCTGATCCGCTTCGATCCGCAGGAGTGCGTTCAGCGCACGGGCTTCGCGTTCGAGCCGGACGTCGGCGGCGGCTCCGGCGTCGTCGGCGTTTTCGATGGCTTCGTTTTGCATGCGATACCGGGCTGCATGGACGAGCGGATAGATCACGCTGGCTTCGTAAACAAGGCGCTGGGCCTTGAGGCGATCGGCATCAAGTTTCGCCGCCTTGAGCACGGGGCGAAATACCCAGCCGGCTTCGATGGGTTTGGTTGCGACGACTCTTAGTTGTTCGTGATAAGCGAGGAGGGGAATGCCGGTTTCGCCCACCTTCACCGGAGGTTCGGTTCCGCGAAATCTGGCAGCCGTGGCCCCAGGCTTTTCGGGCGAAACAATCGGCTTCCAGCGTCCATCCTTCCAGTCTGCCGGGATTTTTGCGGCGGCCCACAATTCGCTGTGCTGTTTGATGCTGTCCGCAAATTGCCGGTAGGCATAGACAGTGAATCCAATGAAGGTAAGGGCGAGGAGGCTCGCGGTTCCCCAGACAATCAAACCGCGTTTGCGAAGCATCCTTTTCGTGTCGGTCGCGCGCGTCACGAGGCCGCGTTCCCGGAACACTTTTTCCGTGAAGATGTCGCGGAGGAAATACGCGCGCTCCTTTTCCCAGACCTTGGCCTCGGAAAGCTGATCCGCGCCCAGGCCGAGTGCCTGCGCAAGTTCCTGATCGAGCGCGGCGCCCTCGCGCATGGAACTCGTGAAATAGATGCCGCGGAGGAACAGGGGCTTGGGCGCCCAAGGGCCTGCCACAAAGATTTGTTCCAAGTATTGGCGCAGCCGCGGTGCGAGGAGCTGAATGCTCTGCGGCAGTGAATAAAGTGCGTCCACTTCGTCGGTGCGGCGTTCCTCGCCTTTCTGCGGAACGGGATCGCGAAGCAAACTCAGGCGGCGTTTCTTGATCCGCTGGACGACGGTTGCCAGATGGTCGGTCACACGATCCGCCTGAAACGGTGCGTCGCGTTCCTCGGGATTCGACCAGCCTAGCATCTGATTGACACTCTGAGCGTCGGCGAAGTCGTCGAAGAATTCGCGGAATCCGCTCATCATGTCGCATTTCGTGATCATGACGAAGACGGGAAAACGGATGTCCAGCGTGCGCTGGATTAACTCAAATTGTGAGGCAATCCTGCCAGCTTTCCGATTTAGCTCAGCGTCCGTGTCCTTGATCAGTGCGTCCGTCGGGATGATGAGCAACAAGCCATTGATTGGGCAGTTCGGACGGTTGCGGGCGAGGAGCTGGAGGAACTCCTTCCATTCGTTGGATTCACCCGGTTTGACTTCCTCGAACATGAGTTTTCCGGCAGTGTCGAGAAAGACAGCCTGGTTGGTAAACCACCAGTTCATGTTAATCGTGCCGCCTGCGCCCTGGAGCTCGTCCTGCATTCCTGGCGGGAACCCGACATTCGAGTGCCTAATCGCTTCTGTCTTCCCCGATCCCGGCTCGCCTACGATCACATACCAGGGAAATTTGTAGATATTTTGCGCGTTGCCGAACTTAGCGAGACCTTCACCGAACTTTTGTCGGAGTTGATCCAGCTTCGCGCGCTTGGACACGTCGCTGACTCCCGCAGGCGCGGCGGCGGACTGCTGGTTTAGTTCGCCCGTCATGGATTTCGCCCGCCGCTTGCGGATGATGGATCGGATCCAGATGAATTTGGCCGTCGCCAGTGCCACGATGAGCATCCCAAAAAAGATGATGCCCGCCAGTTGTGGATTGAACGCGGCAATGCCGGCGACGATGGTGGTCGCGCCGAGAATGCCGGTGATAGCTCCCTTTGCGGGAATCTTGCTGACATCGAGGAAGTCTTGCATGGTTATTTGCCTGGTTCAGTTCCGATGTTCTTTTCCTGGTCTAGAATGACCTGAAGCGATTCCTTCAGCGTGCTGGCGGCTTGCTTGAAAAGCACCAGGTTGCAGGCCAGTGCCGTCACGGCGCAGATGAGGAAGACGATCAGCATGAACCAGACGCGACCCGCGGGCTGTTGGATGAGGTCGCGGGTGTCCGTCCGTTCATAAGCCTCGGGACAAACGCGGGCGTGCGAGTCGGCCTCCATGTACGCACGGATGCGCAGGGAAATATCGTGCATCTTCTTCCGCAGATATTCGGGCTGGCTGAAATAGAATCCGCTGAAGCCGAGACCGATGCATGTGTAATAAACGGCAAGCCGCTCGGTCGCCTCATCGCTGGTATCCTTGAGCGTGGAGTCGAGGATGTCGAAGAACTTCTCATCGCCGGCCAACTCGTCACGCTTAAAGGCAAGGCGTTCCTTGTTCCACTGTTTCGCACAGAGCAGTTTGCTTTCGGCGATGAGCGAATCCACAAAGAAAACCAGCGGCAATTCGACGGTCTTGAACTGGCTGGCCAGTTTGAAGTCGTTGCTGGCGCGGGTTCTTAGTTCTTCGAAAAGGCCGAGAACCTCGGATCGAACCGTGTGATACTCGACCTGTCCGCCTTTGCGCCCGGCGCGGTTCAGGCGGCAGATGTATTGGAAAATCGGATCGCAGAGTTCGAGTAAGGTCATTTTGCAGCGGCGGCTTCAGGTGGAACGACCATGTAGAGGGAAATCTGGTAGTCGTCGGAGTCAACATCAGGCCACCGGATGCAGGCTTGCTTTTCCTTCTGGAGCAAGTCCCAGTGGCGGGCGCCTTCGGTGCGGTTGAGGCGATAATAGTGCAGATCGGCCGAGGCTGGCAACTCCAGTGGCGGATGGCGCTCTTCGCTGAGGGGAAGTCCGAAGAATGCCCGTTCGATCATGCTCTTAGGCATGAGCTTGAATTCGTCCCTGTTTTCCACCAGCGCGGACAGGCCGCGCGAGTCCTGCTTGGTGCGAATGCCCAGGAAATACTCGCTCGGAACGGTGAAATGCTTGTCTTCGAGGGTGGCCGCCAGCCACTGGCCGTCGCGCTTGAAGTCGAGCTTCCAAAAGCTCGGGGCGACAGAGCCGCGGAGATAGACGCGGATCTTGGCAGATAGATCGCGAAAACAGAGAATGGGGTTGTCATGGTTATAAGGCATGACATCGAAATCGCCGCTGGCCGGGTAAAGGGCCACAAGTTCTCCCAGCAACTCGCGCAACTCGAGATACCATGTGAACGGCGAGATGGCCGGTGCGAGAACGAGCGATGGGAGGCGGGCGGCAAAGCGATTCAACGTGCGCAGGCGCCACACCTGCTCGAATTGCACGCCGCGCAGCGTATTGAGATCAAAGGTGCCGCCGCGGGTAAGTTGAATGGTGAGTTCCTTGCGGTTGGCGGCCACCTGGGCGGAGAGGTCGCGAACCATCTCGCGCAGGATCGGCGCCGCGTTGACGACAAGGCATGGAGGCGTGAAATCCGGATCCTGACGCGGGAGGCTGGATTCTTCGTTGGTCGCGCGGACGATTCTCAGAAGCGGAATGACTTCCGTGTCGGAATCGTCCTCACCTTCGAGAATCAAACGGGCGTTGAACTGACGGATGAGGACCGGCTTCGCATTTTCCCCGGTGTTCTCGTCGGGGTATTCCTTTTCGATGACGCGATAGATGATCTTTGCACGCGGGTCCATGTTACTGCCGGGTTCGATGGCGTTGGCCCGTTCGCTCACCCAAATCGGCACCGCGAGGCCGACCGCGAATCCGCCTGGCCGTTCGGCAAACGCTTTCTTGATGTCAATGACCGGAAGTTGCGCATTCTTCGGGTAATCAATCTCGATGCCATTGCGAGTGATGACGCGGAGGCGATCGAAAAGGAGGCGCTTGTTTTCCAATTCGTCGTAACTGAGTCTCATCTCGACGACGCCGTACGGATACGGCATCTGCAAAGAACGCCCGAGCTCAACGAGGTCGTAGAGATTCTTCTGAAATCTCTGGAGGTGGTGCGGCTGAAGAAAGAGGCCTTCGTGCCAGTGGATTTGGAGACTCATGTTCTAAAAGGGTGGGACTTAGTCGGATGGGCTCAGGATTCCTTCCTGTTGGTACCGCCCATCAAGGCTTCGGCCTTGCGGGCAATCGCTTCGTACATTTTCTCCTCGAAAACCTGTCCGGTCTGGTCCTCGATCATCTTCTTGTACTTGTTCCAGTTTTTGGCTTCTTCCGAGACGATCCAGCCTCCGAGGCTCTTGTCGGCCTTCGCGAGCGTGGCGATTTTCTCGGGTGAGAATTCGCTCTGAAACCGCTCCAGAAAAGCGGCGCCGCCGGCCGGGATCGCGCCGAGGAGTCCGCCCATGACCTTGCGCGTCTTCTCGACGATTTGCCGCAGTTGCTCCGCCGCCACTTCCCGATCACCCTGCAGGTAGCGGGTGCAGGTTTTTCTCACGTCTCCGGCGGATGTCGTGTCGCGGCGCACGGGCGATGTGGGAGCCAGTTCCTGCCATGTCCTCCAGATGATCGTTTCGAGGCCGATGTAGTAATCGGCGAAAATGGCGAGCGTGCGGTAGAGCCGCTGGATGTCAATCGGCTGGAGCGGATCGAGGGGGATGGATTTCAGCAGCTCCTCCGGCGGCGCATCCATGAGCGTCGTGGATTTAACCTCCATGTAGCCGGCGTCCTGAAGCTGGAGCCCAAAGCTGGCCAGCAGACTCTTGGGAAGTTTGGGTGCGATTTTCACGAGGGCTTCGACGAGCGCCTCGGGGGAGTTTTGAGAAGGAGTGGCGTCCACGGGTTGCGCGTTGGTGATGAATCCGGAGGGAAAATGTTCCGCGAGGGCCTGGGCGTGTCGCGACCGTTTGGCGGGCACGATGTCCTTGAGGGCACCCTGGACTTCGTCTGCGAGAAAACTGCGTCTCTCCGCCTCCGGGCGATCTGCGAAATCCGCCTGCACAAAACGCAGCCGAATCGCTGTCTTTGACGCCCAAGCGTGTTCCTCCGCTGTAAAATTGATGACGGGCATGGGGTGTTCTCCTGATGCGCTTTGAACTTTACGCAGCTTTCTGTGGTTTTGGGAAGCGCTTTCGGCGCGCTAATCGGAAGGTGCAACCGAGGGTGGTTCGATGTTCCTCGCGGCGTCGAGAAATTTCCTGAGTCCGTCGCCCGCTCCCCCTTCGCCGAGCGGGACGGCGAGCCGGAAAGTCACATCGAAGGCGGCGGCACCCCGGGAGCCTTTCAGCGGCTCACGAGTCGCCAATTTTGGCGATGATACCACCGAGCCGCCGATGATCGCGGGTTCGTTCGCCGCCGTGACCCACTCGGCGGCGTTGCCGATGAGGTGGTGAAAACGCGCGGCGTCGTCATTGGGTTTCCAGCGTGCGCCGGATGGAAAGACGGACGTGAGCCACAAGGCCTTGTCATTGGTTGCGCCGGCCGCGGCTTCAGGGTCATTCATATAGTCGCCGAGGCTTGGCCGCAGGCCGGCGCTTTTGCTGAAGCTGCCGCGATTTGGAAAACAAAGAAGCTTTCCGGGAACGGTGGGCCAGTTCGTGATCTGGTTGAATTGCGCGGTCCACGCACTCGCGCGGAGGCGCTTTGCCAGCCCCTCCTTGCCGAGCGCGCTGATCCATTGCTCCGAGGTGGGAAGTCGTCCGCCGAGCTTTTCCGCCATCGAATAAGCTTCGGCATAGGTAAGCCAGGTCACCGGGCACGCGTCTGATCCGAGGTCGCCGGCGGTCACACCTCCCGCGAAGTAATCCTGGATGTTGTTCCCTCTCATGAATGTGGCTGGCCGCGGCCACAGCCAATTGGCCGTCGGGGAAAAGTCGGAGGCTCGGATTTGCGGTCCGTCTTCCGGCGGATTGGCGAGCGAGCCGGACAGCTTTGCCAGGACGAGCGGTGTCTCGACTGCGGCCATCGCCATGTTATCCCGGCCGAGAGCGATGAAAGGGATGCTCACCCCGCCGAAACTGTAAACGGCGCGGTCTGCGGTCGCGGTTCCGGGGAGCAGCGTCCAACCCGGTTGTGAGAACTGGAGCGAGATTACTTCAGGCGTTGCGATGGCCTTGGTCATCGCGTCGATTGCGTCCTTGATGTGGGCTTTGGTGCGGTAATCCGGCGGGAGTTCGCCGGTCAGCCTCGTGAATTCCTTGAGGCTCGATTTGGCAGATTCTAAGCTGGAGGCTGCGGTCGCCGTATTTTTCCACGATTTCAGAATTGCCAGGTAACTCTCGTGCGCGTCTTCGTTGGGAGAGCGCACTGTGCCCAAGTCTTTGGCCAGGATGTCGAGTTCGTCGGCCTCGCTCTCGAGAGCCACGGGAATCCGGTTACGAAAGGTCTGCAACTTCGGCGTCCACACCGCCTTTTTGTCAGCCGCGATTTTTCCAATCGACACTTCAGCCTTGGCCGCACTCGCCTGCCACTTTTCCATATCACTGGCACGTGGGCGGAGATATCGCTTCGCCTGCTGGAGCCAGTCGGCGGGCCAGCTCCTGAACTGCTCTTCGCCCGGCTCCTTGAGGACCGAGGACGCTTCCTTTTCAAACCGCGCCTGATGGATTCGAGGGCCATCCGTTTTCACGAATTCATGAATTTCATCCAGAGTCTTCTTCGTCGCCTCCGCCGCTTTCGCCGCAGTGTCCAGCGGCTGGGAACGGATCTCCCGCACGGCCCATTTTTCGAAGTCCGGCAGCATAGGGGCTTGCGTGCGGCTCCCGGTGAGCTTCACGAGAACCGCGGCGATTTCAGTCCATCTTTTTTCAAGCGCGTCCGAGTTCCTGTTCGCGCCCACCGCATCGCGGAGTTGCTCCATGATTGGGCGCGGACCCTGGAGATCGACATTTGCCGCGGCTTCCAACTCGTCGGCGAGCCGCGCCCAATCGCGCTTCGGCTTTCGCCATTCTTCGGCCCGCGCCGTCATGGCCTTGGGCGCATCCCAGTCGCTCAGTCTCGCGCGGACGTCATCCTCGCTTCCGTGCTCGCCGAGACTGTCCCGAATCCGTTTGAGGATTCTGAGGAGGCTAGGATCGGAGTTCAGGTTGTCACCTGGATTGATCGGTTGTTTGAGTTCTTTGGCGAGGCGTTCGATGTTCTCCGGGGGTGGCTTTGGAGGAGGCTCGGGAGCCACGACGGGGTGCTTCTTTTTCCAATATAAAAAGCCGGCACCTCCGACGGCCGCGAGCAAGACTAGCGCGGCGGCAATTTTCGGGAGAGGGCTGCGCTTTTTTGGCGGGCGCGGGCGCGTTTCAACTGTCGGATGGCCCGCAGCCACCGTGATGGCCGGTTTCTCCACCTTGGCCGCAAGCCTCGAGAGCGATTTTAGTTCTTTGGCCGCAATCTTCAGCGCATCGGATTTCTCCCCGCCCGAGCGCGTGAGCAGGCCGTTGGTGAAAATGAGCCATCCCACCGCATCGTCACCGAAACACTCGGTCCAATCCGGCGAGTATTCCAGTGGCGGAATCAGTTTGCCGACGCGCACCTGACGGCGGACGAATTGGTAGATGATTGTTCCGAGCCCGATGAGATCGTCCGCGGGGGTGGCGTCTTTCCCGGTGGGAGCGAGGTCTGTGAGGACGACGTTTTGATCCTTGTCGAACAGGACGTTGCCTGCGGAGAGATTGCCGTGCGGGCGGTGTGCCTTCCCGTGCAGTTCGGTCAGTGCATCGAGGATGCCACTGACGATTTCGCGGAGCGAGGGACTGTCCAGCGCGCAACCCTCATCGAGAAGCAGGCCGAGGCTGGTCGCATAGTGGGTGGTCGCGTAGTAAGCGAAGCCGTCGTCATCCGATTCAAAATGGAGAATCGGGGCGAGCTGCCTGCAGCCGGCGGCGATGGCGGCTTGTTGCTCCGCGGCGGCTCGCAGGAAGTTTTGCGAGAATTTCAGTTCGGCAAGCCGGGCGCGGCGGACCACTAACTCTGCCGCTCCGGTAGCGTCATCAATCCGGGCGGAGAAAAACGTCGCGGTGCGACCCCAGCCGATCGTTCGTTCGAGATGGTAAGGCCCGCATTTGGACATGCCCGACAACACGTTTCACCCGATGCGCGAGGCGGGCGGGTGAGTGCTTCACATCGCCTGGGCGCGAAGCGAGCGGTTAGTTCGAAGGCTCGACGGTGATTCCGCCTTGCGAGACTTTCACGTTCATGACCTCCGTGAGTTTGCCTCCACTCGGCGATTTTCCGGAGAGCGGGATGGTCTTGCGACGGGCATCGCTGTCGCCCGGTGCGTCCGCATGTGCGCCGGGGAGCTGAGCGATGATGACCGCGCGTTTGCCCAATCCTCCCACTGAGATATCCTGCGTGGCCGGCTGGCCGGCTCCGAACCGAACGACTTTTGGATTCGAGCCTGCGCGGACGGCGTTGCCGGGAAGGAAATACTGGCTGATCGGCACCGACTGAGCCCCGGGAGAATCAGGCAGGACATCCACTTCGATCGAGGCGGCCGCGAGCCCCCCCTGCGCCGACACTCTCAAAGTTCGGACGGAGGATCCGCAGGCGGGGAGGAAAGCAATGGCAGCAAGCAGGAGGAATCGTGTTTTCATAGGGAGGAGTGTATGGGGTTCTATACCGGTTTGGATTGAAAGGTCCGATGCACTGAATCGTCAAACAAAAAAACACCAGCTTTGTCTTTAGCCGACGATTTTTGCGAGCTGTTCCATGGTCGGATCCTTCATTGCCCGCACGGCTTCGATGTCAACGAGTTCGATGAATGCGGACACCCCGGAGAGGCTCGTGGCCTTGAGGATGAGTGAATCGTTCGGACGAAACGAGGGCAGGTCAAATCGTACCGTGACCAGCGGGAGGCCGTGCAGTTCCGGGCAGGGGAGAATCTCGAATCCGAAACGAAGCGCCTTCAGCAGTTCCACGACGCGGGGTGATTTCTCCACGACCAACCGCAGGAGAAGCGCGTGGAGCAGGAATTGGTTTTGCGGTGCGGTGTCGCCCGATTCGGCGCCGGAAACAATCGCCTTGATCCGATCAAGCCCCATTTCGTTCGGGTAACTGACGATCCAGCGTGTCGGCGAAGTCATCGTGATCTTCCTTGTTTCGCGTTCCGTCCGCGCCTCGTGGATGTAGGTCCACGGATGAACCTCGAACTTTCCGCCGATCTCGCCCACGGAATCCGGATCGAGTTCCAGCGGGGCTCGAAAAAGACGCGCAAATTTTTCGTACAGGCCGCGGAATTCCGCGAGGGATTTTTCCATCCACGAAATCCGGCCAGTAGCGGATCCTTTGCCAAGAACACGGGCGGGATCGAGCAGTGGTCGCACGGTTTCCAAGTGCTGCACGAGCTGGGCTTGGAGGACGCTCGCGACCTCATTCGTGCGCGGGCGCAGGTCAATAAGTTCCTCGAATGAGACGGGACGTTCTGTTTCCATAAATTCGTTGATAGCAAGGAACGGCCGCATGGGAAAGGCTGAAATGCACGGGGCAATCGCGTCGGAAATCCGCGACGGTGGCGAAGCGCGCGGCTCGCCTTGGGGACGACGGCGGCGAGGGAGTCGGGGATGCGCAAGGAGCCGGGGCGCCCTCGCACCGAGTTTGCCGAGACACGGGGCGAGGGCGCCCCTTCTACCTGCGACGGCTCGATCTCGCCGCGGGCGACTTTGCCGACGACTTCCATCGCGTCCGCGCCGGTGACGGGCTTGCGCGAGGAGAGCACCTGGTAGAGGATCGCGCCGAGCGAGTAGATGTCGCTGCGCGCATCCGGCATCTCGACTTCCCCGCGCGCCCGCTCGGGCGACATAAACTGCGGTGTGCCCATAATGGTGCCGGCGAGAGTGGCCTCTATGCTGGCGTTCCCGCCCGCCGGTGCGGCGGACGATGGAGCGCAACTCCGCGCCGGGGCCGACGCTCGCTGTGGCACGGGTGGAATGCCGCGCACCAATCTTCATCGTGTAGGACGGTTGCCCGTTTTCATCCACGCTCAGTTCGTGGACGGGGACAATATTCGGGTGCTCGAGCTTGCCGGTGATTTTCGCCTCGTTCAGGAAGCGCAGGAGATCGTCCTATTTTTTCTCCCGCAGAAACTCTTCCGGCAGCACGCGCCTCACGACGGCCTGCGTGGGTGCGAGGGACAGGTCGGAGACTGCCACCTTCAGCCGCCCCAGCGCGATGGTAGCCGTGCCGACTTGGATCTTCTGGTTCGGCGTGAGCCGCGTGCGGTCGTCCTTCGGGATGGGCTGGCCATTCACCTGCATGCCATTCGAGGAGCCGAGGTCTTCGATGAACGCGTGGTCGTAGTTGGCGTGTCGCGGAATCACGCTCGGGGGAATTGGCTTTACAGGCGTGGTTCTTTGTGCTGTAAGGGTCGCGTTTTGCATCAGAGCTTGCCTTGCCATGTGCGAGTTCCAGCGTTAGGGATTTGCGTGCGAAGCGTATGAGAAAGATTTCCAATTATGTCTAAAATCGCGCGCCCCCTTTTTGGATCGATCCGTTGTCACGTCGCGATTTGCGCCGTGTTCATGCCGCAGTTGTTGCTCGCGCAGACCCCGCCTGCCCCACCGCTGCCCGGTGAAACGCCGGTGAAGCCGCCGGCTGCGGCCGGCGGGATGCGTGTCGCGCCTCCGTCGGTCGTCGAGGTCGGGGAATTGCCAAGTCAGACTCCGCCAAAACCGCCGGAACAGTTGGACGTGCCCGTGCCGGGTCAGGTCCTGCCCAATTTGGGAACTGTGCCGGGTGTGCTTTTGCCGATCCCGATGCTGCCTCCAGGGTCGCAGCCACCGGCATTGCAGCGGGTGTACCGTGTGGGAAAGTTCACCATCAAATATGGGACTGATATCCGAAAGCGGTATCCGAAGCTTCCCACGGAGGAAGCACTCGGAAAGACAGTAGTTTCCCTCCTGGAGTCAGGCGGAACGCTCTACCATGCCTCAAAACGACGAGGAGCGAACAAACCCGGTCAGGCTGCCCAAGTTCCTCCGACCGGATCTTCCCCACCGAACGGACTGGCCATCCGTGACGGTTTGGATTTGGCACTCCACCGGCCGCTGCCCCCGGCTCCGGGCGAGTTGAAGAGTGGCGCGGCGGGCGCGGGCATCGCGCCTGCGACTGCGTTTCCGGCGGGAAGCACCGGTGCCGCGAAAAAATCGGAAACGAAGGGAGATAAGAAGATCCCCCAGGCGATTCCGAAACCTGTGGTTGTGGATGGGGTGCCGCATCCCGTGAAGGTGTCCGATTTCCAGGAGCCCCGCATGGTTTCCGCGATGGCGATTCAGGATGTCTATGACGCGATCGTGAAGCGCCTAAGTGATCGCGGACTTATCGGGATTTACCTGATGGCGGGAGTCGATCCCCAGAGTGGGCAGGACTTGCGGAAGGAGACTGTTGACATCGAAGTTCAGATTTTTGTCAGCGAAGTGGCGAAGCTCCGCACGATTTCGCGGCGCGTGCCGTTTCGCGTGGGAGACCTGCCGAAAATCAACGACGACGACGCACCCGACCAGCCGGTGGGCGATCCGAAGCACCTTTGGATCAAGGCGAAGTCCCCGCTATTTGTCTTCGATAAGAAGAAGGGCGGCGGGCTTCTTCAAAAAGACCGGCTGCAGAGTTACCTGAGCCGCCTCAACCGTTTTCCGGGCAGGCGCGTGGATGCAGCCATCAATGCCACGGGTGATACCGGCAAGGTCCAGATTGACTATCTGATTCGTGAGCAAAAGAACTTCCTCGCTTACTTCCAAGAGGAGAATAACGGCACCAAGTCCACGGGGGAATGGCGCAGCCGTATCGGCATCGAGCTGCGTCAGCTTGCCAATAAGGACGACATTCTCCGTCTGGATTACACGACGTCGAATTTGGATCAGTACAATGCCGGAATCCTCTCATACCAGTTTGCCTTGATCAAACCGGACGTGTTGAAAATGAAACTCTACGGGTTATACGGCAACTATTCGGCGCAGGACGTCGGCTTCGCCGGCGCTAACTTCAAAGGCGAAACCATGACGGCCGGTGCAGCCATCACGTGGACGCCTCTTTACTGGCATGGCTTTCCCCTCGATGTGACGGTGGGTGCGGAGGTCCTCAGAGCCTCGGTGGAAAACGGGGCCTCGGGACTGAAATCGGCCACGAATTTCATCCTTCCGTACGTTGCGCTCGGCACGGAACGCGTCACGGATCGCTTCACCCTTGCCGCGAATGCCCAGATCAAGGGCAGTTTCGGCAATTCCGATCAGGATGCACTCAACGGTCTGGGCCGCTTTGGTGCGGATGGGAGTTTCTGGATGACCACCGCGGATCTGTCGGCATCCTTTTTCCTCGAACCACTGCTCTTGGGTTCCAAATGGGGTGACTTGGGCGAGAATGGAGACAAGTGGCGGCGCGGAATACTTGCCAACGAAGTGGCCATCACCGCGCACGCCCAATATACGCTCGGCGACCGGCGGCTGATTCCCCAGCTTGAATTGATCGCCGGTGGATTCAACACCGTCCGGGGTTATCCGGAATCGCTGACCTCCGGGGATTCCGGCATCGTTGGAAGCTTTGAGTATCGCCTGCATGTGCCGCGTCTCTTCAAGCCGAGTGGTGTGGCTGCGAAGACAGCCAAGAAGTTGAAAACAAAGCCAGCGACGGCGACGGCAGATGCCACTGCGAAAACCAAACCCGGCACCAAAGGGAAGGCGGGAGCTGCGCCGGACGCTGCGCCGGGGACGCCTCCGGTCGTTACCGCCGTGGATCAGCGGGGCGACAGTCCGGCGTCCAAATTCCACCTCCGCCCAGGTGTGGTCGGCGGCGGCGCGGATTGGGATCTCATCTTCAGGCTGTTCGCCGATTTCGGCCAGACTTATAACAACCAGCGGATTGCCGCGATCGAGGAAAATCGCACCCTCTTTAGTGTGGGCAGCGGCTTGGAACTCCAGTTTTTTAAGCCGACGTATTTCTCCGTCCGCCTGGATTACGGCGTCGTGATCGAGCCGCAAAGCGCCCTGCTCGTGAATCCGGTCCGCGCAGGCGAAGGTCGTTTCCACATCTCTGCAACGATCGCTTGGTAATCTAATTCCCCAAAAAATGAGAGCCCGTCCTATGAAGCCGAAATCCATTCTTAGCAAATCCATCGCGACACTCATTCTTGCTGGCGTCACGCTTCCGTCATTGCTGCGTGCGCTTCCCGTCGGAGAGCAGGTCCAGGCTGGAGCCGCCTCCTTCCAGCGTGCCGGAAGTGCCTTGAGCATTCAGACCAGTGATCGGGCCATCATTAACTACCAGAGCTTCGGCATCGGGGCCGGAGAGCGCGTCAGCTTTGTCCAGCCGTCCGCAAACTCCATCACGCTGAACCGCGTGACGGCACCCAATCCTTCCCGCATCTTCGGTACGCTGGAGGCAAATGGACACATTGTCCTCGCGAACCCGTATGGCATCTTCTTTGAAAACGGCTCTGTCGTCAACGTCGGTGGCCTGATTGCAGGCGCTGGGCACATTTCGAACGCTGACTTCCTGGCCGGGCGAATCAATTTCTCCAGCCTGACCGGCGACGTGGAGAATCGCGGCAAGATCGTCACCATTGATGATGTCGGTCTGTACGGCGCGCACGTCAGCAATGAAGGAGTGATTAGTTCCAAGACTGGCTCGGTGACGATGGCGGCGGGCAGGAGCGTCTATGTCGGCGAGGCGGGGGGCAACATCTTCGTCAACTCAACGGCTGCCGAAATTCCAAAGGCCAGGGTCGTCTCCTTGCCGAAGGCGGGCGTGAAAAATTCGGGCAGCATCACCGCGCCGAAGGTGGTGCTCGCCACCGGTGACATGTATGGCATGGCCATCGCGCAAAGCGGCAACATCACCGGGAATGACATCACCTTTCACGCTGCTGCGGGCGGCACGGTGCAGGTCTCCGGGCGCGTGAACGCCTCGAACGGCGCGCCGGGAAAGAAGGGAGGGAGCATCAAGATCAAAGGGGGCGACATTCAGGTCCAGAACGCGAAACTCGAGGCGAGCGGCAACGCGGGTGGCGGCAGCATCATCCTCGAAGGCGGACACCATCCCACCGTTCCAACCACCGTCACGACCTCCGGCAATCTTATCGCACGCGGCGAGGGCGCTGGCGCGAAAGGCGGCACGGTGAAAATACTCGGCGACCACGTCGGCCTGCTCGACAAGGCCGTGGTGGATGTGAGCGGCGACGCGGGCGGCG
>JANXZI010000572.1 GCA_025355595.1 Spartobacteria bacterium | reverse complement strand
AGTGAAAGTGTCAGTAACAGGCAGTGAGAAATTCACGCAAATAGTGGCGGAATACTCTTGAATTTTAGAGGTAAACAGGCCACTTTACACCCGAACAAAAGAGGCGACTTGGGCACGAATCCCACCCCTTCCGCCGCTTTTTACGAGCAAACGTGCTGAAACGCGGCGGTCGCACTGGAATGCGACGGAAAGATCGGGGTGAGGGCCTTCCACGGCATGCCCGACATCACGCATCTGTCGGTGAACACTGGTCTTGCCAAATTCGAGAGCGACATGGCCTGCCTCCAGCAGGAGGACGCTGCCTGGCGTTCGCACTCAGGGAACAGGAAAAGTTCGTGGCACCCCGAAACGCCCCTGAGCCCGGCACTCAGCAGTGCCACGCGGGACTCACTTCTTTTTTGAGCGAGGCGCGGGAGGTGCAGCCCGTTTGATGGGAGTGACGATCCCGAGGCTCTTGCGCAGCTTTTCTTCGATGCGCTTTTCATACGCCTCACATTTCGCGAGCTGGGTCTCGGGCGGGTCGTTGATGATGACCGGCTTCGCTCGCATGATCCCGAGCGCGAGCGCCTCGGCCAGCCACTGCTGACCTTCCGCGGAGGCATACTGCACCGCCTCGGCCTTGTTGCTCAGGAAGCCGCACTCGACGAGCACGGCGCTTCCGACCGTGCGCACCAGCAAGGCATAGTTTTGCGTGGCGATGCCACGATTGGGCGTGTCGTGCGATTCATCGAGCGCCTCCTGGATGGTCTGGGCGACGAACCTGCCTGACGGGCTTTGGGGGAAATAATACGTCGTAAATCCGGCCGCCCGCGGCTCGGAAGATCCGTTGAAATGAATGCTCACCAACAGCGAATGCGGATGCCGGTTGGCGATCGCTGCGCGTTCATCGAGTGAAACGTACGCATCGGCATGGCGCGTCAGGACGGTTTTGATGCCCTGTTTGCGGAGAATTTTTTCCAGCCGCTGCGCCACCGCCAGCGTCGTGTCCTTTTCCCTCACATGATACCACGCCGTGCCTTCGTCATTGCCCCCATGCCCGGGATCGATCACCACCGCCTCAAACGCGCCAGCCAGCGAAGCCGCCATCAGCAACAGCGGGAGCGCGACGAGTCTCGATGTTTTTCGCGAACTGTTCATCACCGTCAGGTCGGCATGGTAATACCTGCCGGCGGTCCATTCCAAGCAATTCCGCATCAGTGTCTCCAGCCGGTTTCAGTCGCCGCGGACATGCGGGTGCGAGATTGCGCAGATTCCCCGGATGAAAGTGCGAGACAGGAATCGGCTTCGTGCTCTGAGGGATCGCACACGCTTCATCCCCGATCTTACAGGCTCTTCAAATACGCCACGATGTCCGCGATGGTCTGCGCGGTGAGGCCGAGTTGCGACGGCTCGGACATCAGCGACTTGGTCATCTTCGTCACGGATGCGATGCGCTTGCGCGGGACGGTCTGCACGAGGCCGCCCATGCACTTGATGATGAGCGGATCGCCGCTGCTCACGACCATGCCGGTGATGGTGAGGCCGTCCCTCGTCCTCACCTCGCTGCCCTCGAAGCCGTGCGAAATCGTGGCGCTCGGTTCGGCGATGGCCTGCACGATGATGTCGGTCGTCTGCTGTTTGCCAAACGTGCTGAGGTCGGGCCCAAAATCCACGCCGTTCGCGCCGACGCGATGGCAGGTGTAGCACACGGCGATGGCGTTCTTCCCATTCGCTGCGTCGCCCTTGAGCTTCGCGATCTCGGCGAATGGCGGGAGCTTCGCCGCGTCCTTCGGCAACGGTGGCATCTCGATGGCGGTGAGCTTCACCTTATCGGGATCGTAGAGGCCGAGCGCCTTCATGCCGCCCTCGACGTCGTAGGCTTTCCAGTCATTGCCCTTGCGATTCAGCAGCCACCACATCGCGAGATCCTTCATCGGGAAGTCCTTCGTGTGCGCGACCTCCAGCATCGCACCAGCCGCCTCGCGCGTGGGCACGAATGCGAGCGCGGTGAGCATGAGCTTGCGCTGCTCGGTGCTGAGTTTCGGATTCAAAATGCGCGCCTTGAAATCATTTACCGCAGCGGCGGGATGCAGACGCCATGCGATCCACGCGAAGGCATCGCTCCACGACTCGGCGGGGCCGCCCATCACTTTGGAAATGGCATCGTACACTTCTGCCCCCTTGCGCGTGCTGCCGAGACCGAGTGCTTCGAGATACGCGCGATCCTTGCCGTCAAATTTCTGCGCGAGCTTTACGAGAA
This sequence comes from Spartobacteria bacterium, assembly GCA_025355595.1. GTDB lineage: Bacteria > Verrucomicrobiota > Verrucomicrobiia > Chthoniobacterales > Chthoniobacteraceae > SXWH01. The sequence goes on along the minus strand of JANXZI010000572.1, from coordinate 295 downwards.
TCTCGACACCACGCGTATCTTCTTTGCCTAGCTGGGTCCGTTCGTTTCCCATTGTCAGGGCGACCTCACGGCGCACTGCAGCGGATTCGTCGTCGGCCATCTTCGCGGCCCTTGTGAGTGTGCCGTTGATTTTCCAAGACGTTGTTGCCCTGTGGCGCAATCCATCGGATGTCCGAAGCGCGCGATACACGACGAGACGCACTGTATCGTCCTTCGATTTTAGCAGGGCAGCCACGCGCCCGAATCCCTCCTCTCCCATCTGCGCAAGCAGCCACACGGCGCGCGCGGCGATGTA
>JANXZI010000758.1 GCA_025355595.1 Spartobacteria bacterium | reverse complement strand
CGCGTCGCGAAGCAGGTGCGCGCGAAGGTGAACTGCATCCCGTACAATTCCGTCGAGGGCCTCGAATGGAAACGTCCCAGCGAGGCGCGGCAGGATGCCTTCATGGACGTGCTGGATCGCGCGCGCATCCCCGCGACGATCCGCCGCGAGAAAGGCCACGACATCGCCGCCGCGTGCGGACAGCTCCGGCGGCAGCAGACGGTCAGCGTAGCGTAGCTCTCCAGAACTGCGTCACACTTCCGGCGCGAAATCCCGCGCACCCCTGGAGAGCTACGCCACTGCACGCCTGTCTGCCATCACGCTTCACCCAGATGCCGTCGGATGAACTCCTCCGGCGTAATCGGCTGCGGCTTGTAGCCGGAGTTGAGCAACGCCTCGAAATGGTGATCGGAAGTGATGATCCAGTCCGCCTCCGCCGCGATGGCACAGTCGGCAAATTTGTCGTCATCGGGATCGGCGGCGATGAGGCGGAAATGGAATGAAGGGGAGATGCGCAGGAAATTTTTCCTCACCGACTCAACCGCACGGATCGTTTCAAACGCGAGCGCCACGTATGCGGTGGAGTTCATCCGCGCCATCACCTCTTCATACTCGATCAGGATTTCCGTGCTCGCCGCCCAGCGGAACCGGTTTGCTGCCCACGACTGAAAAATGCGCCAATTCGGGTGGGAAGGTTTGAACATGGCCAGCGCCACGTTCGTATCAATCACGACGATCACCGGTACGGATGGCGCTGCCGGTGTTGACGGATTGCCTCGGCGATTTTCTCCTCGCTCATCTGCCCGCTCGCCCATGCCTGCTCGGTCGCTGCGCCCAGCTCATCCATGAGGCGCTGGATTTCCATCTCCTGCAAAAGTCGGTGTGCCGAGGCCAGCGCCTGATCGGGCAGGCGATCGATCTCGGCATGCAGCAGCGGGCGCAATTCCTTCGGGTCAGTCGGGTTGGAAGTCAGCGTGCTCATGCCGGCACAGTGCCACGGCAGCGGCGGGGCGGCAAGGCTTGCAGCGCGGGCTACAATTCCACCCGCACGCCCGGCGCGGGCGCGAGCACTTCGCAACCGGGCAGGTCCGCGCGTGCGGCGGCGGCGAGCCATCCGCACGATTCGGGATCGCCGTGGACGAAGATGATCTTGCGCGGCTTGGCGCGTTTCACGTAGGCGCGGATGCTTTCGCGCGCGGCGTGGGCGCTGAAATTGAACGCGCTGATCTCACAGCGCACGGTCTCCTCGGGGTGATCGGCTCCGAGGGAGATTTTCCCGCCGGTGCCGGCGGCGCGCAGCCTGCCCGCAGGCGACTCGGGGTCCGCGTAGCCGACGAAAAAGATCGCATTTTCCGGGCGGCTGAGGAATTGCCGCGCGAAGGCATTCGAGAGCGTCTTTTCCGTCATCATGCCGCTGCTGAGCGCGAAGATGCGGCGCGGCTTCATGCGGAGGTCGGCGAAATTTTGCCCGCTGACGACGAAGGGCGCGACGTCGTTCAGCAGGTCGAGGTGCGGCTGGAGGCGCGGGGTCTTTTTGGCGAGCTTGTCGTACACCCCGGTGAGCTTCGCGCCGAGGCCGCCGATGTAGATCGGGCATTCGCGGCTCAGGCGTCCGCGCGTGCGCAGGCCGTGGAAGATGGTGAGGAATTCCTGCGTCTTCCCGAGTGCAAAAAGCGGCATGAGCACGCAGCCGCCGCGGGCGAAGACCTTCTCGATCGCCGTGGCGAGCCGCTCCGTCTCGCCCGCGCGCGTGAAGCCCTCGGGCCTCGCGCGGCTGCCGTACGTGCTCTCCATGATCATCACGTCGCACGGCTCGTCCGCGAAGTCGGGAAAGGTCGCGCCGGGCGAGACGTTCTGGTCGTCGAACTGCACGTCGCCCGCGTAGAAAAGCGTGCGCCCGCCGCTGCGGATGAGCGTGCCCGCGGAGCCGAGGATGTGGCCGGCGTCGGAGAATTCGATGGTGACGTCCGCGGCGTCGCGCGGGCCGACGCGCTCGCCGCTCAGGTCAAATTTCTGCCCGACGGGACGCGCGAGCCAGCGGCGTTCGCCGGAGTCCACTTCGCGGTGCGCGTAAAGTGGCGCATGGACCGAGCCTGCGGTCTGCTCGGCGAGCATCACGTTCACGGAATTATGCAGCATGATGCCGCCGAGTTGCCGCGTGGCCTCCGTCATGAAGACGGGCGCGCGCGGATGGCGTCGCATGGCGACGGGCAGCGAGCCGAGGTGATCCTGGTGCGCGTGCGACATCACGATGGCGTCCACGGAATCGTCCTTCACGAGATCGAGCCTCGGCAGTGCTTCGGTGCCGGCCTTCTTCGGATGGCTGCCCGAGTCGAGGACGAGGCGACGCCCGCCGGTCTCGATCGAGTAGCAGTTCGACCCGATTTCGAGCGCCCCGGTGAGATTGGTGAAAAAGAAGGACGACATGGTTGGATTTCTTGCGGAGGCAGAAGGCAGGAACGCCGCTGCTAGAATGCGATGATTTTCTCGATGCGCCGCGCGACGAGGCGCAGCAGCAGCACCCACACGGCGAGGCCGAGCGGGAGCAGCGCGGGCAGCAGCATTTGCCTCGACTGGAAAGTCCACCACGCACCGGTGGCACACGCCATGAGCAGCAGGAGCGTGATGAGAATCGTGAGGCTGGGGCGCCATTTCCGAATCCACAACGCGAGGACGGAGGCGATGCCGACGAGCGTCCAGTCGAACCAGCTTCCGATGCGCCGCGGGAATGCGCCGATTTCCGTCGTGGCAAATGCGGTGGCGACAAATTCGCCGGGCGTGACCATGCGTCCGTCCGGCATCGCAACGGTGCGCGCCTCGGTGTCGGTGCGCGCGAGCATCACGATGCGGCCGGTGAAAAGTTGCGCCGGCTTCACGGGCTTCTCCTTGCGGTCGAGCTGCTCGCGGCTGAGGAGCAGGTCGTCGTACGAGACCCGCGTGAAATCCGCGCCGACGTTCAGCAACATGCGGCCGGAGTCATCAATCGGGATCGTGCGCGAACTCCCGAGGGCGATGTGGGACCCGAGGACGACCTCCACCTCGTCGAGTGTGACTTTTTCCAAGTGCATCATGAGCTGGAGCACCATCGTGGGCACGGGCTGGCCGCGGTAGCGCAGCACGAGCGGGCACCAGCCGCGCGGGCCGTTGCGCTCGGGGACATTCGTCCAGCCGGGCTGCGTGGTGAGGCGCAGCGTCTCCTCGGCCCAGATCTCGACGGCCGCGAAATCGGGCACGCACGTGAGGTCGCCGCGCACCTTGCGGAGCACGGGCATGGGCTGGAGGTCCTGCACGGCCCCGGCGTCGGGCGCGACACCGAGGAGGCCGCCGAGCACGAGCTTCGGGGAGCGGCGCACATGGTCGAGCAGCATTTTTTCAAAGACGGAATCATTCTCGCTGGCGGCGTCGCGGCCGGAATTCAGCGGCGGCTCCACGGCGAGGACGGCGGGCTCGAATGGCAGCACGGCGTGGAAGAAGAGCGCAAAGTCGTCCGCCTTCCACGGCCACGCGTGCTTGGAAAGCGTGTCGCCAGTGATCTCCACGAGCGTGAGCTTCGAGGCGACGGTCTTCGGTGTGCCGTGTCGCGCGAGGAAGGCCCACCATGTCTCGTCGAACCGCGGCAGCCTGCCGATCGCCGCTTCGCGCATGAGCGAAGCGCCGGCGAGAAAGACCAGCAGTGCGTAAATCAAAGAGCCTCGGCGAAGCATGGCCGGGGAAAGTGCGACAACACGCGGCGCGAGGGGAAGCGGAAACGCGCGGGGCTTTCAATGCACGACGCAAAACACAAAATACAAAATACCAAGGGGACAGCCCGGACTTTGGCGCTAAACGATCCCGGCGACACAGACCAAGCTCGGTGAAAACGAGACAGGCTCGCGCTTTGTGTTTTGTGACGGGCGTGGAAAATCCGTCTTCATTCACCCGCGACGCGACATTTTTTCAGCTCCCGTAAACCGCCCGCGCACGCCGCAGAAAAAGTTCCGTCAGGGAACCACGACAAGGAAGGGCAGGATACCGTTGCTGCCTTCCGGCTCTGGCGGGGTTTTCCAGCCTTCCATCCATGGCCCCTGACGGAGCGCGGACGAAAGCACACCGGAGCGGCGGTGACAAAATGAAATTGCAGGAATTTTTACAAATGCCCTTGCCATTAAAATTCCTCACCGCATAAAAACGCCGTCCTCCGCAGTTTGACGTTGCACCCGCGCGTCACGATTGTCACATCTCCCAGTCATCCACCCAACCACTGCACTGAACTTATGGTAAAAATTTTCTCGGGCCTCACCCTCCTCATCGCGGCGGCAGCAATCTTCTTTGGATTCAAGACCAAGGAACTGGTGGAGAAACTTCAGGCCAAGGGCAAGGAGACTTACGATGAGCTGGTGGAGAAACGCGCGACACTCAAAGCGACCCAGGCGAAGCTCAAGGCCACGGAGGAAAAGCTCGCGGCCACGGAGGCCGAACTGAAGTCCACGCAGGAGAAACTGGCGATGACCGAGGCGGATCTTGCGAAGACGAAGACGGAACTCGCCGATGCCAAGAATGAAGCCGAAAAGGCGAAGGCCGACTACGCGGCCATCAACAAGAGTTACGAGGATCTAAAGGCCAAGTTCAACGGTCAGACTCCTGAACAGATCGCGGAGAGCATCGCCAAGATGGAGACGAGCAACAAGGAACTCACGGCGAAGGTTGCCGAATTGGAAATCAAACTGACGGAGAAGAACATCGCCGTCGAAGAACTCACGAAACAGAAGAAGGATAACGAGTCCAAGATTTCAGAGCAGAAGACGCACCTGAATCGTTACATCGAGAACATCATGCAAAAGGGCACGCGCGGTGAAGTGCTCGCGGTGAATGCCGGCTGGGGCTTCTGCGTGGTGAGCCTCGGTGACAAGCGCGGTGCGGCCGCCAACAAGATTCTTATCGTCACCCGCGGCGGCCAGGCCATCGGCAGGGTGAAAATCATCAACGTCGAGGCATCGCAATCCGTCGCCGATATCATTCCCTCGAGCTTCACGAAGGGCACGTATGTCCAGCCCGGGGACCAAGTTATTTACACCGGCGAGGACAAGGTGCGCGAAGAACCCGCTGCCACTCCTCCCGCAGGAAGTGGCCGGCCGCCGACCGCGCCGACGGCACCGCCGCTGGCCCCAGTCCCGGGTCTGGACCTTCCCCGCTCGTAAGCAGCAGCATCCCATGACCCCGTTCATCCGAATCCTCCTTGCCATTTTCGCCGCCGGCATCGCCGGATGCGCAACCACGGACAAGCGCAAGGACGAGGAGCAAGTCTCGAGCATCCCGTGGGCAAAGCCGGAAGGCTGGCAGGGCCAGGGTGCCTTCGGCGGCATGATGCAGCCGAGCCGCTGACGCGGCCTCTGCGGATCGGTACCCTGCAGCGCAGGCGGAGTCGGCGCATTCGTTCAACGGATCGCCTTCTGAAGGATCGGCGCCGAGAAATACGCTCCCCGCTGAGCCGCATCGCGAAGTCATTTTCAGCGCACACCCATCTCCCGCGCCGCGGCCTTCACGCCTTCGAGCAGAGCACGCCAGTCCTCGCGCGTCGTCCCCCACCCTGCGCTGAACCGCAGTGCGCGCCCCGCGTCGGACGGCGGCACGCCCATCGCCGTGAGCACGTGCGACGGCTTCTCCTTCCCGCTCGCGCACGCCGAACCGGTCGAGACGGCAAAGCCAAGCTTGTCCATCACCACCACCCAGCGGCGGCGGCAGTCCGGCGTCTCGGGCATGATCACCGAGACCGTATTCCAAAGTCGCTCGACCCCCGCACCCAGCACGCGAGCGCCCGGCAGCGCGGCGGTGAATTCGTTTTCAAATTCCTCGCGCCACGCGCGCCGCTCATCGAGCGCACCGTCGCGGATCGCCGCCTCGCATTCCTCCAGCGCCGCAACCATCGCGAGCACACCAGCCACATTTTCCGTCCCGGCGCGACGCCCCTCCTCCTGCGGTCCGCCGCGCAGCAGCGGCGGAAAATTTGCGGGGCATTTCAAAAAACCAACACCCTGCGGCCCGCCAAACTTGTGCGCGCAGCCGCTGACAAAATCACATCCGCCGAGTCCCGCCGCAGGCAACCGGCCGAACCACTGCGCTGCATCGCAAAAATATCGCACGCCATTTTGCCGGCACGCCGTCAGCATCTCGTGCCACGGCTGCAACACACCCGTCTCGTTGTTCGCCGCCATCAGCGCGATGAGCTGCGGTTTCATTTCCGCAAAACGCGGAGGCTCGCACAACCCCGTAGCCGCCGTCGTGAGACGGCGGGCTGACTTTTCCACACCTGCCTCCAAATTCCCCACACGCCCACGCAGCGTCTCGATCACACACGGATGCTCGATCGCCGACGCCACCACATCATCAAATTGCGCCAGCACCGTGTTCGCCGATTCCGTCGCGCCGCTCGTGAAAATGATCGCGTCCGCGCCGCACCTGAGGATCGCGGCGAGCCGCGCACGCGCATCCTGAAGCGCTGCCTCCGCGCGCTGCCCGAGCCGGTGCGGTGACGACGGGTTCGCGGGAAATTTTTCCACCGCCTCCAGCCACACGCGCTTCGCCGTCGCGGAGATCGGATGCGTGGCGTTGTGATCGAAGTAGAGCACGGCCCCGCGAATTAGCGGGAGAGCCGCGCCACGATGCAAACAAATCTCGCGCCGTGCGCGGCGAT
>JANXZI010000512.1 GCA_025355595.1 Spartobacteria bacterium | reverse complement strand
GTTTGTGCAAAACCATTTTCATCAACCGTGGCGAGGGTCGGGTCGCTCGCTGCAAAATCCTGATATTCTTTGACAATCTTCCCCGCCTCATGGTGTCGGGACCGTCGCTCCTCCTCGGTTTTCGCGTTCAATGCCTCGTCCAGCTTGTCGATCAGCCGCGTATCCAATTTATCCAGAATCGTGTAGAGTGTCTTGATTGCAGCCCCAACTTTGCCTTCGTCGAATTGATCCTCCGCCGTCTCATCCTCATTGTGCGCGCGAACGCCGGCCAGGATCTCTTTCTCGAGTCCCTGCAACTGTGTCTGGACAGTCTTGCGCAAGCCGTCCCAACCAAGGCGGCCTTTTTGGAGGTCCACGAGAGAGAAACCTTTCTTCGGTTCCGCCTGTTTCCCTGCCTCGGGCGGAATGCGAGATCCCTGTGACTTCAGAAGCATCTCCGTTTGATCCAGAAGCTCGTTCGCCCGCGTATAATCTTTTTTCTGCGCGGAGGCGCCAGCCTCGCCCGCCTTAAGCTTGATCTCTGGCGCGTTTGGCCCGGCGGCGGCGATTGCCTCCTTGATCTTCGGAAGCAGCGCCTTGAAACGCTGCGTGAACAATGCCATTGGGTCGCCGGGTTGCGGAGGTGCGGCCGGAGGTGCGACCGGCGGAGCGCCCGCCACGGCCTCCTCCAAATCGTCCTCCATCGTCCCGGAGGCATCCCCCACCCGGATCTTGTAGTTGTTGTTCGTATGCTCCCGGAAAAATGCCTTCAGCCCCTTCGCCGCACCAGTCGGTATGGTATCCAGAATAAACGTGTATATTTCCCCTTCACCCCATTCGCAGGTGCCGCTGAAAAACTTCTGCCCGGACTCATTCTTGAAAATTTCCAGCAATTGCTTTTTCTGGCCGCTGCCCACTTTCTTCGCCAGCAACACTCCGAATCCACGGCCTGCCTTGCACACCATCGCCTCCATCAGCGGCGCATCCGGTGGGTGCCCCTTGACCTTTTTCATCCCGCCCAACAGCTTTGATTTCAGATCCCCTCCCTCCTCGTCCTCCCCGGCCTCCTCCTTCACGGCCCCCTTGTCCTTGCTCTTCTTGAGCAGTTCCACTGCCTTGCGGCCCCTGTCCGCTTCCCGGAGCACTTCGCCAAGATAATCGGCCACCTCCTTGTTCTTCTTGTTCTCCTTCTCCATCGCCCCGGCATGCTTTTCGACCGCATCGAGCGCCTTGAGCCGAGCCTCATAATCCTCCTCGGCACACTTGCCAAATTCCGCCAGCGCCCTCGCAATGCCGGGATCCTTGAGCCCTTGCTTTGCGGCAAGGGTCTTCCAAGGCAGTTCAGTTAGGTGCTTTTCGCTCATATGTTTTTGCAGGACAATGAATCAGACCGCAGCAGGAATAAGCTTCCGCGCTGCCAGAGTTCAGCAGGCCATCTTGATTCGCGTCAAGATTTTTTGCGGGCCTCCGTTCTCCGAGTTCGCGTCCCGCACGCGAACAGCGCCTCGTCGTCCAGGCTGGCGAAAATCAAGACTCGTTCCAAGAGTGGGATCGGTTGGCGCTGGCGTGGGGTGCATTCGATTTGAAAACGAAGGCCCGGCATCTGTCGAAAAATCGGAACCAAAGAATAGGAACAAATCGCACCCTGAAATTGCCGTGTCGCGATTGACCGTTCCCGCGGGGGAAACCTTCTCATCGCAGTGACGCTCCGCGCTCAGTGCCGCGCGGCAAATGCCTCGTCCAGCTTGCGGAGCCGCCGCGACAGGTCGCGGGCGATGTTCAATATCAAAATACCGTAGGCGGCCGGCTTTTTCTCGTAGAGATGGAGAAATGCCATCGAGGAAATCCGGAAGAGTGTGCTATCCACCACCGCCTGTACGGTCGCGGCGCGCGGCAGAGTCTCCAGGATGCACATCTCGCCGAAAAAATCGCCGGGGCCCAACGTTGCCAGAAGCATCGGCGAAGGCGTCCCGAAATGCTTCCAGACGTGGATCGAACCCGTGCCGATGAGGAAGAGCTTATTCCCCGTCTCGCCTTCCTGGACGATCAAAGTGTCCTTCGGCGCCATAATCTCCTGCGCTTCCTGCGCAAGGAGTGCCAGCGCTTCCTCATCCAAGCCGGCAAGAATCGAGACTCGTTCCAAGAGCGGGTTCACGGAAAATATCCTGCCAGCGTTGAGGTCTTGGGGCGAGCGAATTTCGCGTCAAAGTTCAGCGCCCCGCCACCACGCAGCACGCAGCATGCAGCGGCCCTGGGCCACGGTGCCGGCTGCTGACGAGGCCGCTAAATCCCTCCAAACTCCTTGGGCTCCGTCTTGACATCCCAAGGGCATTCCACCCACGTCTTGGGATCCATCTTCTTCATTCCGGTCCCGTCCTCGTTCATCTGCCACATCTCCATCTCGCCGCTCAGCGGGTTCACGACCATGGAGAACATCGTCCGGTGCTTGCCCCCGCCCCAGTTGGAGTCGGCGAAGACAATGCCCACCGGCCCCTGGGCCTGGGTGAGGCCGTCGAGGATGGTCTGGGATGTCGCACCGTCCGTCGGCACACCTTCTGCGTCCAACGCTTCGCGCACTGCTTTTTCGATGTCTGACATGGTGGCGCTGTCCCCGAGGGCCTTGAGCGCACGCGCACGCACCGCGTCCACCACGTCGGACTCCACGCCCACCTTGCGGATGACCTTGTCCAGCAGCTTGTCCTGATCGGCTTTCTTGACCGGAGGAGCTATCGTTTCTGCGACGGTGGGGGCAATTGCTTCGCGCACTCGTTTCTTCCGGTCGGCCATGAGTTGCTGCTTGGTCGCAACCGGGTCGAACGGCTCGTTGTTGACCAGCGCTGCCTGCTCCAACTCGGTCACCTTGCCGTCGGCGACGCTGTCATAATTGTCGATCACAACCTTCTCCATCGCGTCGGTCACCTGCTTGACGGTGGGGTTGGGCACTCCGCTAAGTTCAGCTTCGATGTCGTTATCCCAGCCTGTGCCCCACTTGACGCTGAATGCTTTCAGCATGGAGGCCATAACCCCGGGAGAGGCAGCGGTGTCGAGCCGGGCCTGGTTGTCCGCCTGTTCGGTTACCTTTAAGGCGGCGACCTTTTCCTGCGGGGTCTTGCCGGTTTGCGAGGCCAACTTTTTGAGCTTCTCGCCGCCAGGCTTGAGATTGAAGGCATGCGGGCCATTGCCCATCGGTACCGAGGCTGCTTCGGGATCGTCCGCAACCCCGTCCTTGACCTTGTCCCACATCCCGGAAGTCGCCCCCACGACAAACTCCGCCAGTTCGTCGGGATTGGCCGGGGTGGCTTGCTCAAGGGTGGGATTCTCGACTCCAAAATAGGCCTCGGTCATGAAATTCTGATGCGATCCGCTGATCATTTGCCAGGGAAGCTGCTTATCGCTGCCAGAGGAGACCGCGAGCTTATCCTTGGCCGCCTTGGCGAAGGCTTCATTGCCCAGACGCTCGGCTAATTTGTCAGCGATGGCGCGCGAGGCTTGCTTTACGTTCTTGTCCTTCTCGCGTTCGAACAGTTCGGTCCACGCGAGCATGACCATGCCCCGGACCACGGTCACGTACTTGGATTGGTCATCGATCTTGATCCACTGGCTGGGATTCTTCGCGCCTTGGGTGTCGAAGAGGCAGAACGCTCCGCGGGACGAGCTGCCGTCGGACGAAACATCGGCCTCCACCGAGGCATCATACCCGGTTTGCAGGATTTCAGGCACGAGGGCTTTGTAGCGGTTGAAGAGCTTGTTGCTGATGGCACCCACATCCAACTTCTTCGTCGCCTTCTTGAACCCCGGATCCTGATCCAATTCCCCCAGGGCGGCGTTGAATTCGTCAACCACGGCTTCCTCGGTGGCCGCGTTCAGTTTCTCGGTGTTCCGGCGCGAAATCCCCTGCTCGGCGAGGGCGCTCACCGAGTACTCCCAGCAGCGCAACAGGCGGTTGTCCTCCTTCGCCAGGTAGCCGTCCTGGGCGGCGGCCACATCCTTCATGTACTTCTCGACGTTCGGCGCCTTTTTTCCGATTTTCGACTGTAGGGCGTCGTATTCGTCGAGCAGTTTCTGCGCGGCGGGCGAGGTGGTGTCGCCCGAAGCCTGCAGGGCGAGCACCTTCGGGCGGAGTTCCTTCATTTTTTCCAGGCGGACGAGATCGCCCTCCGACACCCCGTTCTCGCGCAGCGCAATCTTCCGCACCAGATCGGCCGGAGTGGTCTCCAGCTCCGGGGCGTCGAGCGACCCCTGAGCCGCGTCGGCGACATCCTTGCGACCGGCTTTGCCGATCGAAGGCTTCAGCTTCTGAACTTCCTTGGCCAGTTCCGCCTTCACCTTGGCACCCGGCGTGGCGGCAAGTTTGTCAAGCACCGCCATGCGCAGGCGGTCGCGGGCGGCGGCGTCCACGGTGTCCGGCAGCTTGGCCAGGCCCGCCTCCAGCGCCTGCTGGTTGGCCACGTCTTTCTGTGCCGTCTGCAGCGCGGCCTTCCGCTTGGGTCCGGCGATGCCGAGACTGTCGAGCGAGGAGGAGAAGGCCGGTGTGTTTTCCAAGCTCTGAGGGGCATCCAAGTCTTCCCCACCCGAGGCCTTCAGCTTGCCGCCAGACTTGGCCAGTTTGAGCGGGGTCTTCATTACGCCGTCACTCATGCGCGGTTGCACTGGCGCCTCCACCATTTTGCCTCCCGCCATCCGCGTAATCTTGCCCGTCCCGAGCATCTCGTGCATGTCCTTGAGCATCAGTCCCGGCTTTGCATCATGCACGTGGACGGTCACGGAGGTGCCGAAACAGGAACCCACATCCATCTGCCGGAGTTCGGCGAGCATGGCGGAAAGGACCGCCTTCTTGACCTCGGCCGGGCTCAGCGGTTCACCGCCCTTCTTGCCCAAGGTGGCGCGCAGCATGTCGCAGATGGGATTGTCGCGCTCGGGCATCGGCAAACCCTCGAACAGAGCCTGGAGCTTGGGGTCGTCGCGCAGTTTCTTGAGCGTGCGCGCCATCGTCTTGCCGGCGAGCGTGCCATCATCCAAGTCGTCGAGATTTTGCAAATGCAGCGCCATCAGATCGAGCCCTCCGTCGTCGGTGACCAGACGGACGGATACGTTCTTGGCCAGGTCCACGTTTGCCGCCCGGTCGGGGTCCTGAAGCTTGGATTTTTTCTGTTCGTCCGCCGCAGTGCCATTCTTCGCCAGATCGCCCAGCGCGGGCTTTCCGGCCTGCGCCTTATAAAGACCGAGCGCCGGCTCGCCAACGATCTCCGCGATCTCACGCACCCGGTCGGGATTCTTGGCGTCCTTCATCAACGCCGCGAGGATGGCCTTCTGCCGGGCAGCGGCGGCGGCCTTGATTTCCGGCGTGCCCCCGCTCTTGGCCAGCAGGCTGTAAAGGTGCGCCGCCTCGGCCTTGGCCAGGTCGTCCGGCTGGGCGGCCTTGGCCTCGATGGTGGCGAAGGACGAAAGGATCGTTTTCAGGCGGAGCCGACTGGTTTCATGCGAACTGCGCAGGGCCTCCGCCTGACGGAACTTCTCCTGATCGGTCTTGGACTTCGCGGTGGACTTGTGCGCCTGCTGGTAGGTGTCGCACTGGGTGATCGCCTGCTCCAGGGTGGCGTCCAGCGCCTTCAGCATCTCAAGTTCGCCCGTGGCCAGGCCTTTGAGCGCATCCGCCTGGATGCTCACGATACGGTTGGCTTGCTCGACCAGTTTTTGCAGCTCGGCATCCTTGGCCAGATCCTTGTTTTTCTTGACGGCCGTCTCCACGCGTTTCGCCGCCGCTGCCGGGTCCACCATCGCGACGTTCTTCATGTCGCCCAGCATCCCCTTCGCCGCCTTGCCAGCGGACTCCTTGGATGAGTCGATTTCCTCGGTCTTGGCAGCGTCGTGTTCCCCCTTCTTGAGCAGCAGGGCGTCGAGCGTCGCGGTGACCGCCCCATCCAGCAACGTGGTCGCCGTGGCGAAATCGCGCGCGGTTTCCAAGACGGCGAGCGCCTTCACCTCCTTGTCGTGAGCCTCCAGCAGAGTCACCAGTTCGGGCGTGGCCGGAGTAAAGGAGGCGGCCTCCGCGAGCTTCGCAGCGAGCGCGGCTTTCTTGTCGGTGAAGATCTTCTTCGCGCCGTCGTAAGTCGTGCGGGCTCCGGTCAAAGCAGCCACCGCCGGCAGGACCTTGTCCGTTAGCTGCGCCAGGGCACCGGCGTAATCGAGGCCAGTCACCAATCCCTCCATGGCCTTGCGCTCCTTGTTATAGGTGTCGCGCAGGGCCGCCATGCTCGGGACGACCGAGCTGGATTTCTGCGCCTCATCCAGCGAGGCTTGGGCATCGGCCAGAGCCTTGTTAAACGCCTCCCGTTCCTTAGTCCACTTGTCGTAGGCGGCAATGGCAGCCTGAGCCCGCCCGAGCAGCCCGTCGAGTTCGGCGACCGCATCCGAGTAACTTCCAGCCGTGACCTTCGGGACGATGGACTGGTGGTAGAATAGCTGCATGGCCTCCACTTGGGCCGCAATGACCGGTGGCGGATCCTGCAGTCCCTGGGCAGCAATAAGCTTGGGATTGACCTTGGAGTTCCACTGCTTGTCGTAGGCGACCTTGCCAAGGTCGAATTTGGACGCAGCGGAAATCACCTCGCTCAATTTGGTGTCCAGCACTTGCAAGGCCGCCAGCGCCGCCTCGTAGTCGGCCGCCTTTACGATCGGACCGAGGGCGTTGCCAAGCTTGAACGCCTCGCCGATGAGTGCGTCCACCACAGTGCCCTTCTTGCCCTTGCGTCCTTTGGCCGTGCCGAACTTGGGCTTGGCGGTCGTGTCCAGCAGTCGGTAGTCTTCCCGCGCCTGAAGGGTTCTGGCTCCGATGTTCAAGACAAGCCGGGCCTGTTCATGCAGCCTGGCCACATCAGCCAGGCCTTCCGCCCATTGTGACGCCGTCGCACGCTCGGAGACTTTCTTTTCCAGACCCGGGATGGCCTTTTTTCCATTCGTAAACAGCAGGCCAAAACCATTGCAGACCTTGGCATCGGCCAAATCGTTCGACGCCTTGTTGCGCGCAACCAGAAATTCCACACGCGCGGGATCGCCGGAGGGCGCCGGCCCCTCCTCGGCAGACAGCGCCAGCTTGATCGGCTCACGCAACTTTTCCAGCGCCGCCACGGCCTTTGGAAACTGGCCTGACTTTTCCAAGTTCGTGAGATCCAGCAGCGCCTTGACCAGCGCCTGCTTCTGCGGCGTTTCCTTCTGCGCAGCCTCCTCAAGACTGGGAAAAAGCGTGGGTTTGAGCCATTCCCACTCGCGCTTCGCGATCTTGTCCGGGTCGGTCTCGAACAACGCTTCAAAGTCCTCCCCCGCGATCTCATCGCGCGTCTCTTCCTCGCCGGACGGTTGCACCTGAGGCCGCGGGTCCGGCTGCATCAGCAGCGCCTCCGCCTGATCGAGCAGGCCGAACGCGACATCGTATTTATTGCCGCCAGCATTGTCAGTCGCGCCACGGAGCAGGCCATCGAACTTCGTCCGCAATCCCCAGTCCTCCGCCTTGCCGCTGGCGTCAGCGGTGACTTTTTCCCGCCGGGCCTTGAACTCCTCCGCTTTCACCCGCAGCGCTTCGAGCGCGAGCTTCTCCTGCTCAAAAGTCCTGACCTTCAGTTCGAGTTCGCCAAGCTGCCTTGCCGCCACGTCGGCGTCGTCCTCATGGAGCGCAGCGGTCACTGCCGCCAGACCCGCCTTCAGCTCCGCGCCGATCGGACTTTCGAACGCCTGCACGCGGGCGATTTCCGTTTCGAGCGCCACCTGCCGCTCCGCCAACTGCTTCAGCGCCGCCAAAGCCTCCGGCGAAAGATCCGGTTGCTGCAAGACTTGCGCGGCCTCATCGAGCAGCGTGAGGGCGGGATCAAACTGCTTCTGTCCGGCGGAAGCATCGGCGCGCTTGAGCGCATCGTCGAACTTTGCTCTTAACCGCCATTCAGCAGGCTTGCCGCCCGCCTGAGTGGCAACCTTTTCCCGCCGCTGGCTAAACTCCTCGGCCTTGGCCTTCTGCTTAAGGATGGCGGGAGGAACCTTGATCCCCAGCACGGCGATCAGCAAATTTGTTTCTTCAAGCGTCAGAGGCATGTCTGCAGCGAGGCAAGAGGTTAGCTAAGTTGCTGGTCGAGCGTGGTCAGGGTGGACTCCAACGGCTGCCGGATCATGAAGCTGCCAAAGGGGTTCTTCTCCAAAAAGGGAGCCAGAGCGTGGCCGCGCAGCGCTGATAGCTGTTTCTGGATCAGAGCCCGCACTTGTTTGTTCAGGCCCGCCTGCAATTCGGGATCAGGCGAAATGCCCGCCGCATCAAGCTTGGTCGCCACCGAATCGTCTATCGGAACGAGGTAATCGAATAGCTTCTGCGATTTGGCCTCAACGTCGCTGAAAAAAGGTTCGTCAGCCGCCTTGGCTAGGATGGCCGCCTGGAGATCCTTCAATCCCTGCTCCACAGCTTCACGGGCTTTGCGGAGATTTGCGCGTCCCATCAGATAAGTCGAAAGCGGGATTTCCTTTGGCTCTTCGTCCACATCCGTCGCGGCAGGCTTCGGCTCAGGTTTCGCTGTCGGCGCGCTGGCCGCGGCCCCGTTCTTCAAGAGGCCCTCGACATCATCCAGTGCCCGGTTGGCCGAAAGAAAATCCTTCTTCTTTGCAACCTCACCAGCTTCCCCCACCTTTACCTTGATCGCTTGCGCCGCGGGTGACGCGGCGACAATCGCCTCCTTGATTTTTGGCATCAGCGCCTTCAGCCGCTCCGTGAACAGCGCAAGCGGATCGGGAGCCGCCGATGGAGGAGCCACGGGCGGAGCCGGAGGAACTACCACCTCCACGACAGGCGACGTTTGCGGAAAGGCGGCGGACGCTGGCGCGGGGCCGGCCTGTTCCACCGCTGTTACCGCACTGTCAATTTCGCCCTCCTCGGTCGAAACTTCGTCGGACTCATCTTCCGCAAGTTGCCGCATGACAATCGGCAGATACGTCGTGCACTTGCTCTCCCGGAAGACGACCGTGATCATCTTCTCCCAAGTTGGCGACGGCGGAACCTTGGTCGCAAAGGTAAACTGATTGCCCTCCGCGTTCTGCTCCCACATGCAGAGGCCCTTGGCGATCCTCTTGCCGTCGCCGCACTCTTCCATAACCGGGTTGAGCTGCTTCGGACCAATCGGCTTGGGACTTACAACGACCTGATCGCTCGTGCCGCCTTTGATCAGCACAAAGTTGAAAGGCTTCTCGTTAATTCGCTTTAGAGCGACTTTTAAGTCATAGTCTGGCATGGCATCCTCCTTGTTTGGCTGTCCGTTGCTTTAAGAATCTATTTGTTGGGGAGGGGTTCGGCGACCTCATGCTGTCCGGGCTTTGCCGGCTCGACCTTGTCTCCCTTGACTCCATTTGGACCTATCCGCTCCTGGCCGAGCCGATGGAGGCTTGTCTCAAGCTGTTGAATCGTTGCCTCGTCTTCGTTCTTCCCCAGATGCGCCTTTCGCACTTCGTCGTAAGCCTCTTCCGCCTCGTGGACCTGTCCGATATTTTGCCTGACTACATGCCGGGTATGCACAGACACTCTTGCAAGCTGCACGATGCAGCAAGCCGCGAGAACGACCGAGCCGAGCCAAACCGGCCTGCTGCCAAGTAGCACCGCCAACGAAGCAAGGACGATCCCAAATTCAGCCAGGAGCTGGGCGTGCTCGAATCCTTCCGCCGCTTCGAAATGTGCCTCGACGAGCGGATCGTAGCTATTCGACCATTTCTTCGTTGCACCTCGCTCCTCCGAATAGTCGGTCGCCAGTTGCAAAAATCGGGTTACCACCTTCACATCAATGCTCCCGCCGCCCGAGGAACCACTGCTGCTTCCTGCGACCGCCAGCCTTCCGCGCTGCTTTTCCAATTCCAGCATGACCGTCCGGAACTTGGTGCTCGCCGCGGTGTAGTCGGCGTGAGACTGCGTCTGTTCGATCAGGGTCTTCGTCAACTCATTGCGTTGAGATCCGACCATGGCGGCACAGTACGCGATCAGCGCTCCGATCATCGCCATGGTCACGCCGATGTAACGATTCGTGGGATTTTGGGAATGCCCCGCGTGAGCCGCGTGCTCCGCATGTTCCATATGTTGATGAGCTCCTGCCATAATTATGTTAGTTCAAATGTTGCGTTGGTGCCAATTGGATGCCTGGTTTCACTGACCTGCCTGAGCTTCCGAGCCAGTCTGATCGCCTTGGAATTCCATGCCCGGCCTCGCGGCCCGCGAGTAACCCCCGTCCCAATGCTGCTGCGGCACCTATCGGCGAACCGCTGAATCCACCTCCCCACGAGATGTCCGAAACCACAGGTGCATACATCAAGCGGGTGGGGAAAAGCCACGCTCCACTTGCTCCGGTCGGCTAAGAGGCATCGTCCGGGCCGAAATGCAAGAGTCACCGCTCGAGTCGTCTCCTCAGGTATGTTTCCGCAGTGCATTGGGTGATGCTCTTTTTTCCTTCCGATTGATGCAAGCGCAATTATTCCGTTTCAGCGAGCCGTTAATCGCGGCTGGAGCACAAGTGCGCCACCCCGGTGCCCCGCAGCACCTTCCGCCCGACCGGCCAACACCCACACCCCACCTGCCCGAGACGAAATCTTGGCTCGACAGTGTTTGCCGGAAGCCCGATTTAGTCCTCCCGATGGCCACCGAAAAATCAGCGACGTCCTACGACGAATTACCCTACCCTGGAGCAGCCCAGGCTTGGACCCATCCTGACCAACTCGCGACGAAAGCCACACTCGGTGGAATGCAGCCTGCACCCATCGAGCAATGCCGGGTGCTGGAACTGGGATGCGGTGACGGGACTAATTTATTGGCGATGGCCTTCGGGCTCCCGAACAGCCATTTCGTCGGGATCGATCTTGCCCGAAAGCCGCTCGAAGGCGGTATCGCCATTGCCAAGAACCTTGGGCTCAAGAATGTTGATTTCCGTTGCGCGAACGTTCTCGACCTTGGATCTGAACTCGGCAAATTTGATTACATCATCATCCCAGGGCTTTATTCATGGGTGCCGGAGAACGTGAGGGACAAGCTGATGGAATTGTGCGGGCAATGCCTTTCTCCAAATGGTGTGGCCGTCGTGAGCTACAATGCATATCCCGGCTGTTACAGCACCACCGTGCTCCGCGACATGATGGCATACCATCTCCGGTCAATCCAGGATCCGCACAAAAAAATCCGCCAAGCGCGCGGTCTCCTCAACATTCTTGTTAAGACCCAGCCTGAGAACAGCGCTTACAGGGCGGCCCTCGAAGAGGAAATGAAGAGGATTTCCGGTTACATGGATGCCGTCTTCTACCACGACGACCTGAATCCGCACTACCACCCGGTGTTCTTTCACGAGTTTATCGAACATGCCTCGCGCCACGGGCTCCAGTATCTTGGTGAACGCTGCGAGAGCGTCCTCAATCCGGATGAGCATCCAGAAGAGATCCGCGGCCCTCTGCGCCAATTGCAACATGCGAGCATACTGGAGCGGGAACAGTACCTAGATTTAATTCAGAACAGGCGTTTTCGATGCACCCTATTATGCAGTGACGAGTTGACATCCGGTTACGACGACGGCACCCAGCAAATTGACAAGATGTTTGTTGGCATCTCCAAGGATTTTGACTTTGAAATCCTCGTTGAACCAGCCTCGGGGGTCAGATTTGAGGGATCGAAAGAAACGCTTGCGAAAACGAGGCACCCGCTGCTAGTCGCAGCGGTTTCGCACTTGCTCAAGGTGCGCCCCCGATTCGTTTCGTTTGACGAATTATTGCGCGTTTCGCAGTCAAGCCGGGACGTGAGTGCGCACGTCGGGTGCGAGCCTGACGAAGATTGGATTAGTGAGAAAATGTCACGATCTTCGGGAGCAGATGAGAACCTCGATTTGGACTCCGCCAAGCCACTCGAGAAGGATTTCAGAGTGCTAAAAGGCTTTGTCCTGCGGTGCTATATGGCCCGTTTGTTAAACCTTGTAACTAGGGAGCCGAATTTTGTGACATACCTTTCGGAACGTCCGGTCGCGAGTGCACTGGCACGGGCACTGATCAGGCAGGCGCGTTTTGTGCCGTCTTTGCGCCATGATAGCATTGCTTTCGATGATGAACTGGGGCGGCGGTTGCTGGAACTGCTCGACGGCACCCGGGATCGTTCGGATCTGCTGCGCGAGTTGAACGCGTCCGTCGCCAGCAACAAGGCGCAGTTGCCAGACGGAGTAACTTCCGTAAGCGCGGAACTTCTCGAGGAAAAACTGACCGGCCTTGCCCAATTGGCCTTGCTCTCCGCCTGAGACCGGGACGGCAATCGTCAAGCCTGCCCCCGCTCTCGGCTTCGATAAGTGAGATTAGTCTTTTCGAGCGCCGAAGTGAGAGCAGTCATTTGCCCCTCCAGCTCTTCCAACTGGCAAACGGTTACGAGTTGATGATTCTCAATTCGGGCGTGGCGTTTTGGGAACTGCTCCACCCCCGCCCATGCTTCGAGGAAAATCTGAACCCATTTGTCGTCGGGGTCGGTGGATAGCTTGAACACCTTTTCCCAGAACCCGCCGGACCTTTGGTAGGATTCCGTCTCATCGAGTTCCTTGATAACTATGTCAATAAATTCGGCTGGCATTGCTCTTGTGCGTTAGGTTTTCCGACTGCTATAAATTTTTAATGTTTGACGAATCCGCGAACATTGCTGATCGGTCGCGGTAAGGCTGGTTCATCTCATTTGTGAGCACCATACTCCGGGTCGAAGACTGGATCCGTGGCATCACCTTCAGCCGGCTTGCTCGTTGACCAGCATGTCCAACCGAGCTGGCCCGATTTTCCCAAACAAGCGGGCTGAACCTCCCGCTCCAATAGCACGCATTGAAGATCCCACGAGTACTCGGAACCGATGTAGTTGAGCACCCATGCCTTGATGCGTTGGAACGCTTTTCCTGTCGGAACGAGGCTCCGGAGTTTCACCAGTTTCATGGGTCCCATTCGGATTCGGAACTTCAACTGACCCTCATATTTTCTGGAGCCTGCAATCGCCGTCCTGCCCAGGGAGCCTGTCTCGGGCGACTCGCCGAGACGACAGCGGTTGGGCTCCGGAAGCATCATCCATATCCCATGGAATTCCAAGATCCTCGTCGGCACCCCAAAGAAATCCTGCAAGATCGCACCCAACCCCTCCGCGTTGCGCGTCTGGCAGGCGAGTCTGCCGGAAAAATAGAGCTTGGCGCGATCCGGAATCGCATCCCGATGCTGAAGACTCTCCATGCCGATGCCGAACAAACTGCCGATATAGGCGACAAATCTGCTTTCCGGCGGCCGATCAAAATCCACGCTCTTCTGGGCAGAGGCCCACGCACGGTAGAAGAGCGAGATGACCCGGTGATTAAAAACATCCAGAAACCTCGCCATGGTTGGATCCCTGGCATTATGCAGCCTGTCCCGCACAAAATCCGTGATGTGGGACGGCATCGGACCGTTCGGTCCAAGCATCCCGAGGAATCGGACGAACAATCGCACGACGCCCCCTTCCTCCCCAGGCTCGATGGACTCCAAGGTGGACGGGGCAAAGATCAATGATGGGTTCTGTCCAAAACGCAGGTAGTCCTCCCCAATTCTTCGGGAATGGCCCACCCGCGGATGCTGGGGAAAAAGATTTTCGAGCAGGCGAACCGCCCGATGAAAATCGAAATCAAATGGCCTCGCAGCCATTCGCCTCATTAAAGGATTTGTCGTTTTCCCGGCTGCGTCTTCCATCGGATGATTTCCCCGCGTTGCTGTGATTTGATGACCGTTTCAGTGAAAGAATTGATCGAGACGTAGCGCGCAAAAAATCGCTCCAGGACTGATCCCAGCACAAAAATGCCCGTTCCCTCGAACGCCTGTTCGTCGAATGTAACAGTGACCTCAAGACCCCGGGCAAAGGTGATCGGCCCCGTGGTCGCGAGCCTCCGCAGGATTGGCCTCGACTCCGTCGAGCGGACGCCCTCGATTTGCTTGCGTTTCACATGATCGTTTTCGTCGCAATAGAGTTTGAGCAAGTCCCTCAGTCCTTCCGCTCCGAGGTTCGCACCTTTGTCATCCACTTTGTCAAACAGGGAGAGATAGTTCAGCGAGAGGTGGCTGATGGTCCGCCAGGCAACCTCGCCGCCGGTGTGCGCCGGCAGAGGCGCAGTCGGGCCCACCAGACACCGGATTGCGGTGATCGGCGCAAACAGGTCGAGTGAAAAGTCCCCTTTTTCCGCTCCCTTGGCCAACTGGATCGGGAGATGCCTGTTCGTACATAAGGCCGAGATGTTGAGATGCTGGAGTTCGCGGCGGAACGGAGCGGACTTTGCATCCACCAATGATACGAAGACGTCGCTCCCTCCATAGGTGGATACGGCGACTCCGCGGCGTTTTTCCTTGTCCGAGAGCACCCGGGGTACCCGATTCACACTGTAGTAAGCCACCGATTCCAGATCCTCATCCCGTGCAAAATAGAACGGTTGAAATGTCTGAAGATCGTCGGCATCGGAACCGGAGCCGACTACTTCCTGAATCTGATAAATCTCAAATGCCAGTGGCTTGGTCCGATCGGGGACGACGTGCCATTCCGTAAACCGGTCGAGAAGCGAAATCGGATCGAGCCGCTTTGGGAATAGATTGACCACGGGCGTGCAAAACAACTTGAAGGACTCCGCATCAACCCTGTTTTCAATGTTTGGTTCCGGTTCCTTCAAAACAATGACGAGATCAAACTCTTCGCAGTCACATTTTTGGAGCCCCGCTTGCAGGCCTGTGAGTTCGAAAAAAAGAAGGCGTTGCGGCAGGGCCATGTATTCCTGCAGCAGCCGATACCCTTCAAATCCTCGCGGCGCGGAGGGCAGTAACGCTTCGTTTTCATCCAATCCGACACGCCGGATTTGGTCCGCCGGAATCACATGGCACAGGTTGCCGCTGGCCTTCGATGTCTTAATCGCAAAGTGTGACGCCCGCCGGAATATCTGCTCGAAAACCGCACCGGGGAGGTCGTCAATTCCGCTCACGTAGATCGGCAGGCGATCCAATTGCAACGTCTTCAACTTCACCCCGGCGTTCGTGCGCAGCCGAATCCGGATCGCCGCCTTTGCACCCAATGAAGGCGGGAGATCAAGCTCCGCAACGTTGCGCGTGTAATAACGGGCCTCGATGACCCGCAGAGGCCATAGATGGACGGCATGCGCCGTCCGAAATTCGCATGGAATGTCACCCGTGTTATTGATACTGCGCAGCGAACTCCCGCGGGGCAGGACAAAGCCCTTCGGGTCACCCGGATCCCGCGGATCGACTTCCATCTGGACCACAGCCATCGAAGGAGTCGGGCAAAGGTAGTGCGGATAGACGCTTTCCAGCAGGGACTGGGTGAAGCGGGGAAACTCCGCCTCCAGTTTCATCTGAACCCGCGCAGTCAGAAATGCGAATCCTTCGAGCAACCGCTCCACGAAAGGATCGGGACACGCTTCGTTCGGGTCTGTCTCCAGCGCAAGGCGCCCCGCAATCTTTGGAAATTCCCGTGCAAATTCGCCGGCCATCTCCCGGAGATGATACAGTTCGTTATTGTAGAGTTTTAGGAAGCTCCGGTTCATCGGTCACAAGGATCGATCAGCCTGCCACAGGATGCCAGACAAAACCTGGGCAAGCCGGGCGTTCACACAGGTTGAAGGCCGCTGTCCAACTCCAGGGTTGTCTTCAGAAAAAATTCTTCGGAAACCGGATGGGACCATAACTCACCCTTGATTTGAAAAGTAAGGCAATTATAGCCACCAATCGCCTTTCTACCGCCCGCATTCTTCCCGCCATCGTTCGAGACGCACTTCACCTTCAGGGTTTCCGGGACAATCCGCGGCTCGAACAGGCGAATCGCCTTCGCTACCTCCGCTTCCAACGAGACAATGTTCAGACCGCTCACGACCATTCCGGCGAGGTCTTTTTTTCCAAAATTAAAAACAGAACTCTCGACCTGCGGAAACTCGTCCAAGCCTTCACTCTTTAGGTGGGTGCTGCTGTTGAGGAGCCACTGCAAATCCCGAATTACCGCCTCCCGGTAGCGGGACATGGAAATGACTTGCTCCGATCTGGATTCCACGCGCCGCTCGGGGGTAAAATCCGTCAGCCGCTCGAAGAGGCACGGCTGAAGTCGGTCGAGCGAGGATGCAACTGGCATGATTTCTTATTTCGGATTTTCATCCGCCGCTTGAGCGGAGAACTACGGAGCGAACCTCCAGAATCGGAAATTCTCCATCATTCGTCGAGAAAATCCTTTGCCCAAGCCCCAAAAAAGTCGCTTCTTCGCGTTCCAACCACTCCGTTTTTCGAGCCAGGCGGATTGCTCCATCCGCGGCGTCCTCGCTGGCGGGATAGCGCACCGGGATAAAGCCGGCGCCCTCACCGCCGTTTGTCCACTGGAATTTCGCAGGCGTCCACACGATATCCCGCAAGTCGGTCGGAGCCTCCATGGAAATCTGCGAAATGCATTCAAACGGAATCCAAAAGTACTTTCCGTCAATCATCGCCTCCACGATGGGGCCAAGCCGGGAATCCGCATCCGCGATCCATTCAAAGGCATGCCCGTCAATGGTGCCGGCACTTGCAGAAGCCGAATCGAGGGCGCGCTCACGAAGCTCACGTGCGGGCTTGAACTGGCCTTCCGCAAGCAAGGCATTCGCCCGCACCATCCACCCTACCCATTCCTTGGGTTCACCAAAGATCAAGGCTGTTCTTTTACCCTTGAAGACTTCGCCGCGGAGAATCTCGCAGGCAATCAGTGGCTTGAAAAGCTGCGCCAGCAGCATGCTGCCAGCGTCCAATTCCCCCAGAGCCTCAAGCTGCAGAAGCGCCTTGTCCCACCTCCCCGCGACGCACAGAAGCTGAAAGAGAAAACGTCGCAGCGCGGAATCCGAAGGAGCACCACGAATTTTTTCATAGAGCCCGGCAAGCGCCGCATCCATATCCCCCGCCTTGAGAAATTCCTCTGGTTTCATTATGCTTCGGAAATTCTTCTGTTACTCAAGGATGGCCACAGCAATCCCGGATGATGTCGAGGTGTCCCATGTGCGATCAATTTCCACAGGCTCGCAGACATGCCTACCGTTCCTTTTAATCAGCCTGCCATCCCCCCTTTTTTTCGGAATCGGAACTCCACTGAGCGGAAGAAACATAACGGGAGCCGGGGTCTTCGGCAGGTGCCTTCGTCAGAACTTTGCCGGTATTTGGATCCGACCGCCAATACTCGATAGTCATCGTCGCATAATGCAGCGTCAACGTGTCATGGCATTCAATCGAGGTCGCGTAACTGCCTACGGTGACTTTTTCCAAGGTGATTTTTAAGAACCAGTCCTGTCCGCTCCGTTGCGCGGCATAATCGGGCATGCCCGATCTGCGCACAAAAATCTCCGCCGACGCGATCTCTAGCTTCTTCTGTTCCTCTGGGGTCTGTGCATCTGCATACTTCGCACAAAGGTTCATGAGAATTGGAGAACCAATCTGCATCGGCATCTCCACATTAAAACCCGGGAAGTGTTCCTCGCTGGAGTCCTTGGATTGGCCCCCGGCATGGGAATGTTGCGATCCACCGGGTTGTGTACGATGGCTGCCCGACTGCCCGGCGGCGGCTTTACCCTGAGCACCGGACTGTGATCCGCCCCCTTTCCCAGCTCCACTCAGCGAAAAGCTGAAGCTGGTGAGGTGGAAAGTTCCTAGAAACTGAGGATCTAAGGATTCGCCCTTAAGTGCTTTTTCGAGCAGGCCGTCCGAG
>JANXZI010000425.1 GCA_025355595.1 Spartobacteria bacterium | reverse complement strand
GCAGAAGCGAACCGGCCAAGGGATCCAGCGAGAGGCCGGGGAACGAAAGTCTTCCGGCGCTTCTTGCCGGGAGGAGCTTTTTTGGGGGGAATCCGCGAGTGTCGCTCTTGCATGGTCGTATTTGATCGAACTAGAAGTAGTTTGGGGGAAAAAGCAACAAAAGGAGGTTGAAAAAGCGGCTGTTCACCGCGGCTAGACACCGTTCACGTCGTGCGATAAAAGTAAACTCATGCAATCCAACGTAGCGAAACGCACGATCACCTGGCTCCGCTCGGATGCGTTTCGCAAGACGGGACGGAAGGCGCTCGTGGGGTTCGACGGCTTCGTGGATACAATCGTACACATTGTAAAGACGCGCCGCTCGCCGAATAAATTCGTTCGCTGCGAATCCATGAAGGAGTGGGCGGCCCGCATCGCGGCGGCATCCGGTCTGAGCACAAATTTTGAACTTGTCCCGCAGCGGGTGAAGCTCGGCGGGAACGGCCCGATCATGGCCGACGCGCTCGACAGGCTCGGGTGCAGCGTGACCTACATCGGCAATCTGGGCAAGCCGGCGCTCCATGCGGTGTTCGCGGATTTTGCAAAGAGGGCGCGCGTGATTTCGCTAGCCGAGCCCGGCTTCACGGATGCCTTCGAATTCGCCGACGGGAAGCTCATGTGCAGCAAGCTCGACAGCCTGCGCGACGTGAATTGGGAGAACCTCGTGAGACACGTCCCCGAGCCGGAACTGATCCGACTCTTCTCGGAATCCGACCTCATCGCGATGGTGAACTGGACCATGCTCATCAATCTCACGGGCATCTTCAGCAATCTGCTCGCGCGAATCCTCCCGAAGCTGCGCGGACCGCGCCGCTGGATCTTGTTCGACCTTGCGGATCCGGCGAAGCGACCGCGCAGGGATCTGCGCGGGATCCTCGGCATCATCCGCCGCTACGAGCGGCATGCCCGCGTGGTCTTGGGACTGAATCTCGGCGAGGCGCGGCAGGTCGCCACAGCGCTCGGGCTCGGTGGCATCGAGGAAAAATGCGACGCCGTCGCTCAGGCCGCCGCAGCCATCCGGGACACGCTCGGGATTGATACAGTGGTGATTCATCCCATCCAGTTTGCAGCCGCCGCGGACGCCGGCGGGACGGCGCACGTCACAGGGCCGTCCTGCGCAAGGCCGAAGATGACGACCGGCGCGGGCGATCATTTCAACGCGGGCTTCTGCCTTGCGCGCATCCACGGCCTCGGGCTGGCCGAGAGCCTCCACGCCGGGGTCGGCACCAGCGGCTTCTACGTGCGCCGCGGCAAGAGCCCCACCGCGCGGGAACTAGCGGCACTTTTGCAAAAATCATGACCAGGCGGAGGCGTGGCAGCGCCGAATGTTTCACCAGCCCCAATCCGGACGAGAAATATCGGAAAAATCACTTGCACGTCCACTTTTCACCCCCTACTCATGTAAACACATTGTAGTTTCATTATGATTCGCCCCCACCCCCAGCCCCGCCGAGGCAGCACAGCGGCTTTCACCTTGGTCGAAATCGCCATCGCCATCGGAATCCTCGCGGTATCCTTGGTTGCCTTGATGGGCATGTTGCCGGCAGGAATGAGCAATTTCCGCAAAGCCATGGATATTTCGATTACCGCGCAGATCGCTCAGCGACTGATGCACGATATGGAACAGGCCGAATTCAACGAGGTGGTGGACTTGGTTCATCTCCCTCCTGATTCTACCGGCTACTGTCCGCCGCACTACAGTTTCCGCGCCCCGAAGGTGGACGCGCCAGCCCTCCGGTACTTTGACGGTCAGGGAGAGGAAGTTATCCCGAAGGGACCTGTGCCAAACGATGCGGAGAAAAAGGTGATCGTGTATCACGTCAATATCCGCATCATCCCCCGGGCAGAGCTCCCCACGATCAACGAAGCGGCCTCGCAGGTCGCCCAAGTCACGGTTCAAGTCGCCCGCACTGGCGGAAATCGGGATATCCCCATCCTCACGGGCAAGGATAGCGACCCGAACCTTCCGGAGAGGAACCTGTTCATGAAAGCAAACGGCGTCACCATACTCACTTACCCTGCACTGCTCGGAAAGACCCAAGGCAAATGAATCCCTACCGCCGCACTGCCGCTTTCACATTGGTCGAAGTTCTGGTGTCTGCGACCATCGTCGTCGTGTTGATGGGCATCATGATTTCGATGACCGACCAGACCCAGCGCCTCGTGCGCAGCACCTCGGCCAAGGTCGAACAATTCCAGGTGGCACGCGTGGGCTTCGAGGCCATGACCCGCCGCCTCGCCCAGGCGACGTTGAACACCTATTGGGACTACAAGTACGGAAAAAACGGCTTGGCCGAAAGTTATCAGCGCTCGGCAGAACTGCGGTTTACCACGGGTCTCACGACGACCTTGACCGCCGGTACTGGGGCCAATGGAAACATCCGCCCCGGCCACGGTGTGTTTTTTCACCTCCCGAACGGCGCCGTGGAAGACCAGATCGTCTTCGGGTCGCTCGACCATCTCATAAATGTCGCCGGCTATTTCGTCGAAATCGGCACGGACAAGGACACGCTGCCACCCTTCCTCGAAAAATTCGTGCCCGCGAGAAAGCGATACCGCCTGATGGAGATGATGCAGCCATCGGAGAAACTCAAAACCTACAAATATGATATTGCATCCTCCCCGGCATATTGGTTCGCACCATTGGTCACCGGCACGGATCGCCCGGTTCGCGTGCTTGCAGAGAATGTCGTGGCGCTCATCGTCCTGCCGCGACTTTCCGTGGCGGACGAGGTCCAATGGATGAGGGATACCGGAAAGGATCCGAAGGATCCCAAAAATCGGCCCGTCTTGGCACCGTTGTATAGTTACGACACCACAAACGACAAGGTCGTTGATCCTGTCCTCAACCCCCGCAATCAGCTGCCGCCGGTCCTTCAGGTGGCGATGGTCGCAGTGGATGAGCCAGGTGGTAAGTTGCTCGAAGACAAATTTGGGAGTGATCCCTACTTGGGCATCAACTACTCCAGCTTATTCCGGGATCCCAAGAGTCTCGAGGATGACCCCTCCACTTCGGCTCCGAACGACGGTGACCTCTCGAAACTGGAAGCAATTCTGACAAAAAATCGCGTCACTTACCGTATATTTACCACCAACGTCAGCGTCCGTGGTGCAAAGTGGAGCCGGAGCCAGATTCGCTAAACACCCGATCACGACTGCAACAACACCCCAAACCACGTGAACACACCAAAATACCCACAGCATTCCCCCGGCCTGCCAACCGGCCTGTCAACCCGGCTGCAAAAGGTCTTCCACAAACGCAAGGCGGTTGCCCTCATCCTCGTCATTTCTTTCATTGTCCTGCTGAGCGCGCTGGTCATCAGCTTCTTCAGCCGCGTCACCACAGACCTTGCCTCGTCCAGATCCTATGCGGAAGGAGTCACGGTACGGCAGCTCGCGGATTCCGCTGTGAGTGTCGTCATGGGGCAAATCCGGGAGGCGACGAGCGTGCCGAATGCCTGCTGGGCTTCTCAGCCCGGGATGATCCGCACCTATCGTGGGGCCAACGGGCAAGCGGGGCCCGCAGCCAGCGCTTTTTACAAGCTTTACTCCTCACACGACCTCATCGTTGCGGGACAAAAGGAAATACTGGCCTTTGACCCGACTCTCACAAATCCGGGTTCAGGGAACCCGGTCGAAGTGCCGCTGGGAAAAGGCGGCTGGAAAGAACAGCCGGCCTTTTTTACCGACTTGAATGCACCGGTTGACATACCGGACCCAAACAATCCCGGGAAAAGCAGTTCAACGGTCAAACGCTATCCCATTTTCGATCCCAGTGTAGCGGCGATTTATGACAGCCCAACGAGCCGCCCCGCGAAGCCCGATTGGAAGGTCGAAGGATGTGAAATCATCCTCCCGGCAAGTGATCGGACTAACAATGACGCGCCGATGCCGGTGCGTTGGATTTATGTATTGAAAGACGGCACCATCACCGCTCCCAAACCACTGACCGTTCCGGCGGCCTCGGGCAGTGGCCAGCTCGCTTCCTGGGCGACCGTCGGTTCTGACAAAACCAAGACCGGTGTTCCGACAAAGGATAACCCGATCGTTGGTCGCATCGCCTTCTGGGCTGATGACGACAGCAACAAGGTAAACGTAAATACGGCGGGCGGCTTCCTACTCCCGGACGGTGTGGATGAAGACAACAATCTTAATTACAAAACCGCCTCAGGCGCAAAAGCCGAAACGAATCCCGGCTATTACGCAGGCTCCTTCTGGGATACGCCGCGAGTGCAGACTCGATTCGACCGGGGGACAAACATCGGCCTCGCCGGCGACACCAACGGGGAATCCTTCCGCGGCGGACTGGCCAACTCGCAGCCGGGCCAGAATGAATTCCAGCGTTACCCCGGCCATCCCTCCACCACATCGCTCGGTTTGGTCTTCAGGTACCTCCTCCCGCCAGGGAAGACAGGCTTCGACTCTGAGAAACTGTACGCCATGACCCCTCGCCTGATGCC
>JANXZI010000384.1 GCA_025355595.1 Spartobacteria bacterium | reverse complement strand
CGACGGATGATCCCAAGCGTTCCGGATGCCCGCGGCGTTCGAGTGTATTCCGCGGGACGCGGAATACGGCAGGCGGGACGCCCACCCTACCCGAGGCACGCCGCCCTGCTTCGCCGCGCATCGGACTTCTTATTTCCAGATGACCGTATCAGAGCTTGGAATTTGGAATCCTCGCGGCGGCCACGCCTTTTCTTAAAATTCTTTAGCCCGGCTGGCGCGTGTTCGAACTGAAGGCCAGAAGCGCTGTGCGCTCGCGCCGCATCACGCCCTGTCGCGCAACACGTAGGGAGCCGTGGAAGGGCGTCCATCCGCCCCGCGCCAAGGCTCGGTCATTTTCATGCCTGCACCGGATGCCATATTTCTCGGCTCCGAAGTATGGAAATTATGGAGAACTGTTTTTTCGTAGCCTCCATTGGCACAGCTCAAGCTTGGCTATCATGGTAATTATAGTTTCTATAGCAATGAAAACCTCTCTCCTCTCTCTCGCCATTCTCCTCATCGCAAAAATCGCCGCCCCTGCCGCCTTCGATGTGGGCACACCGTCGGCCTACACTCCCTACGACCGCTACATGTCTCCGGTCCGCACGGTCCTCGCCCATCTCGGTCAGCAAAAGGCAAGCATGGAGCAGGTTAAGAAGCTCATGATCCAGGGCCGCGGCTTCCACTACCGCATGGAGAACCCCTACGTCGCCGCGATGCCGGAGACGACCGCGTCGAAGCGCTCCGGCGACTGCAAGGACAAGGCGCTCTGGCTGTGCAGCCAGCTCGGCGACAGCGATGTGCGCTTCGTCATCGGCAAGACGGAGGCAGGCGTCCGCATCAGTCATGCGTGGGTGATGTGGAAAAACGAAGGCCGCTGGTGGCTGCTGGATTGCACGCTGCGCAGCGCCCCCATCCCGGCGGATTCGCTCCCGCAGAACCGCTACATCCCACTCTACAGCTTCAGCAAAGGCAGCACCTTCCGCCATGCCGCGACCCAAGTCGGCCTCGCGGAAGTGGCGAGCAAGAAGAAGTCACCCGTCGCCTCGAACTGACCCGGCGCTGGCAACACATTTTGGCTGGGCTACTGAGCCTCCCGGATCGCAAGTTCCGGGAGGTTTCATCTTTTCTCGAACCGAAGGCGCTCGCGCATCACCAAAACGGACGCCTGATCGCCCCCTCCAAAAAAACTCGACAGGATCAACGCAAAATCCGCAGTGGCCGGGCTCACGATCGGAGTCGGCTCGAAAAAGCGGACCTCGTTAAGACTTGCTTTCCCGCGGAAACCGGCGACTATCCCGGCCCTTCGTCTGGCAGACGAGCAAGCCAGAGTGCTTCACGGAAAGTTCCTGCAACCCCCGGCCCGATCACGGTCGCCCACCATCATCCGCACCGCCTCGCACGGCGCACGAAATACCCCATGCCTGTCCAAGGCGATGTCATTGAAATCGAGGGAAGAATCACTTCGGTCCTCGCCGGAACCATGTTCCGCGTAGAGCTGGCCAATAAGCACCTCGTGCTCGCTCACATCTCTGGCCGCATGCGCAAGAGCTTCATCCGCCTCACCACGGGCGACCGCGTGAAGCTGGAGATGTCGCCCTACGATCTCTCGAAGGCGCGCATCGTCTATCGTCTGCAGGGCTAGGCGCGCACTCGCGCCAAAGCGGATCGCGCAGGAGCGCGGAAAATACGCAGGCGGTGCCCGGCGGCTTTCGGATTGACTCCGCGCATTCACGAGGGCTTTTCGCGGGGTTGAACCCAACACCCCGTATGAACATCTTCCCGCGTCTCGCCTCTGTCGCGACCACCCTCGGCGTCTGCCTTTTCGCCCACACCGGCACTGCCCTCACTGCCCGACGTCCGCCGGATGCGCAACGGGCAGCATTTGGCAAAACCAAGGACGGCGAAGCAGTCGAAATTTTCACGCTCAGAAACTTTGCCGGTCTGAAGGCCCGCGTGATGACGTGGGGCGCGACGCTCGTGAGCATGGAGACGCCGGACCGAAGCGGCAAACTCGCGGACATCACGCTCGGCTTCGATTCGCTCGATGGCTATCTCGGCTCACACCCGTTTTTCGGAAGCACCGCAGGCCGCTATGCGAATCGCATCGCGAAGGGAAAATTCACGCTCGACGGGAAAGAATACACGCTCGCCACGAACAACGGCGCGAACCACCTGCACGGCGGCATCAAGGGCTTCGACAAAAAGAACTGGAGCGCGGAAGTGCCTGACTACCCCAACCGCGTGCGTTTCACGACGACGAGCCCCGACGGCGAGGAAGGCTACCCCGGCACCGTGAAGGCGAGCGTGACCTACACGCTCACCGAGGACAACGAACTCAGCATTGACTACGAGATCACGACCGATAAGCCGACCGTCGTGAACCTCACGAACCACGCGTATTGGAATCTCGCGGGCGCGGGCACGGGCGACATCCTCGGCCACGAACTCATGCTGCACGCCAGCCGGTTCACCCCGGTGGACGACGGCAGCATCCCGACGGGAAAAATCGAGCCCGTCGCGGACGGTCCGATGGATTTCACAAAGGCGAAGACCATCGCGAAGGACTTCGCGCAAATGACCGGCACGCCGGGCGGCTATGATCACAATTTTGTGATCGACCATGAGCACGCCAAGACGACGAATTGGAATCCCGTCGCTGAAGTCCACGACCCGAAGAGCGGACGCGTGATGAAAATTTCCACCACCGAGCCGGGCATTCAGTTCTACACGGGAAATTACCTCGATGGGAAAGTCACCGGCAAGGGCGGCAAGGTTTACGAAAAGAATTTCGGCCTGTGCCTCGAGACGCAGCACTTCCCCGACTCGCCGAACAAGCCGCAATTCCCCAGCGCCGTCCTGCGCCCGGACACCACGTATCGCAGCACGACGACGCACACGTTCTCCGTGCGGTAGCTTTCGGTGCGCCGCGAGTTTCCGCCGACGCACCGGCCCGTCTGCCTATCCATGCTTGCCTCTCCATCGCAATTTTTCAGATTTGAATAACAATCTTAGCCTCGGCTAAGATTATTATTGAATGCTGTCAAACGCTGGCTAGAAACAGCCCATGTCCCACTGCCCCGCACTCACAAATTTCGCCGCGTTGCTTTGCTGCCTTCTGCCCGCTGCCGCCCGGGCTGAAGACAAGCCCGCGGACAAGTCGCACGACTCGCTTTTTTCCCCCACGCCCGCGGCGCAGATGCGCGAGTTCGACACCGACCGGCCTGACAAGACGAACAGCCCGCACACGGTGGACGCGGGGCACCTACAACTGGAGATGGACGTGTTTGCGGTCACCCACGACCGCCATACCCCGGCGCGGGACTTCGTGCGCAACGACAACTGGACCTTTGCGAATGCCAACCTGCGCATCGGCCTCACAAACTCGGTGGACCTTCAGTTGCTCATCCCATTTTATCAGGTGAATCGCGACAAGGACGTGTCCGTCGGCACGCTCGCGAAGCAACAGGGCATCGGGGACCTGACCATCCTCGTGAAGAAAAACTTTTGGGGCAATGACGGCGGCAAGACGGCCGGCGCGCTGGCTCTTTTCGTCAAGGCACCGACCGCGAATCACTTCCTCGGCAACGGCAAAGTCGAGGGCGGTGCCGTGATCCTGCTCGGCGCGAGCCTGCCGGGTGATTTCGATCTCGGCTTCAACACCGGCGTCTCGGTGATCGCGAATGACACGGGGAGTGGCCACCACGCGGAATTTGTAAACTCCGTCTCCGTCTCGCGAAAAATCGTCGGCCCGCTCTCCGCCTACGCGGAATTCTGGTCAAACCTGAGCGCGCAATCGCACGCGCCCGTGATGGCCACAGTGGACGGCGGGCTCCTGCTCATGCTTGGAAAAAACGTGCAACTCGACGCCGGCGTGAACCTCGGAGTCACGCGCGCCGCGCCGGACGTGCAGACGTTCTTCGGCGTTACGCTGCGGTTCTGAGTTCCATTGGGAGAGGCGACTTCCGAATCGCCATGTTGATTCGGCGACTCGGAAGTCGCCGCTCCCAGTGCCAGACGGCCTTGTCATTTGCGGCGTGCCCACACGCTGCTAAGCTGAGTTTTGTTGCCTCTGACTCGCCGTTGAAACTTTCCCCCACACCGATCTGCCCGCGCACGCGCATGCGCGTCATCGCGCTGCTGCTCTGCATGCTCGTGCCGCTGCGTGCGGAGGACTTGCGGCTCCAGCGCGTCCCGCCGGGCACGCGTCTCGAGGATCTTCGGAAAGTTGTCGCCCAGCCCGCGAAGCGCAACGAGGCGACGGCTGATGTGGGTGATTTTTTCCGGCTCCCGGACGGGAAGGAAATCCACCTCCTGCGCTCGACGGAAAGCGCGGCGGTAGCCTTCACCACGAAGGCCGAACGCAACCGTGGCATCGCTGCGCTGAAGTCGCGCAAGGGCATCCCCGCGCACACCGAGGCGGCGCACGCGGAGTTCCGCAAGGGCCACAGCTTCCACATCGTGCGCGCGGCAAAGGCGGGCACTGCGATGGATCCGAAGGCGCTGCAAGGTGAGCCGTCCGTCGCCTACGCGCGGCATGTGCTCATCGATCCGAAGTCGCGCACTCGCATGATCGCGACGGATGAAATTCTCGCGGCATTTCCCGAAAATACGACGCCAGCGCAGGTGCGTGCGCTCACCGCGGGCGCGGGCCTCCAGATCGTGGCGCGTGCCGGAAATGAAAAGCTGAACGCATGGCGGCTGCGGCTCGCCAAGCCGAAGACCGACGACCCGCTGCAAGTCTCGCGCAACCTCGCCCAGACAAAAGGCGTGCTCTGGGCGCAGCCAAATTTCCTCCGCGAAATGAAGCACTACTACACGCCGCCGAATCCCCTCTTCGCGACGCAGCAGGCCCTCAGCAATCTCGGGCTGAATCACGCCACCGCGGGCGCGGATGTGAAGGCGACCACCGCGTGGGACCGGACGCGCGGCAACAGCAACATCGTCATCGCGATCATTGACGACGGCGTGGACATCACCCACCCCGGCCTCCGGATTTTTACGAACCCCGGCGAATCCGGCGGCGGCAAGGAAACGAACATGCTCGACGACGATGGCAACGGCTTCGTGAACGACGTGCATGGCTGGGACTTTGCCAACAACGACAACAACCCCTCGCCGGTCGGCGCGAACGGTCATGGCACCGGCACCGCGGGCATCGCCGGCGGGATATTTTCCGCCGCGGCGAAGACCGCGGGCATCGCGGGCGGCTGCACGATTCTGCCGGTGAAAATCGCGGACGACACGGGCACCTTCACGACCGACGCGGCCATCGGCACGGCGATCATTTACGCGTCCACCTTCGCCGACGTGCTCAGCAACAGTTGGGGCGGCGGCTCGGAGTCGCCGTTCATTGACGCCGCGATTGACTACGCCGTCGCGCACGGTCGCGGCGGAAAAGGCTGCCCGGTTTTTTTTGCCACGGGAAATTCCGCGAGCACCTGGATGAATGGCGGCGGTCGCTTTCGCCTCTCCACCGCGACACTCAGCGGCACCTACTACTACGGGTTTTACTACTGGAGACACGCGACCGCCGCCGGGGAGGAGACGCTCCGCATTGACAACGTGTGCCTGCTCGACGCGAACGGCTACACGCACCGAAACGATCTCCTGCGCGACGAGGATTTCGAGAGCGTTCTCACCTACACGTTGGACGGAAGGACCTTCACGGAGGCGCGCTCAGGAACGTGGCAGCACATCGCGAGCACTGGCGCACCGCTGTGGACATTTGAGACGACGAACGCGCTGAAGGGCACCGGCGGCACCTACTCCGCCGCGTCGCCGCAGCTCACCGACGATCAGAGATCCGTCCTCGTCACTCCGCCGTTCACCGTCACCGGCACGGAGACGTTCGCCTTCGCAGCCTCGCTTTCCATCTCCGCCGACACGGATTTTTACATCGCCGTTTACGACGGCACCACCGGTAACATCATCGGCGCGTACGGCCCCGTGCATGGGCCGCCGGATATCGCCGATCCCGCGACAGGCTACCCGGCGAGCTACGCGAAAAGCATCGCCGTCGGCGCATCGAACGACACCGACCGGCGCAGCGATTATAGTTGCTACGGGGGCCATCTCGATTTCGTCGCGCCGAGCAATGGCGGCTGGAACGACATCGCCACGCTCGACCCAGTGGGCGCAGTCGGATGGACGCCGGATGATTTCAAAATGAACTTCGGCGGCACATCGTCCGCCGCGCCCCTCGCTGCGGGCATTGCCGCACTCATGCTCTCGGTGAATCCCACGCTCACCGAAAACGAAATCCGCACGATCCTCCGCAACACCTGCGACAAAATCGGCGGCGTGACCTACGTGAACGGCACGCATCCCGAGTACGGTTCCGGTCGTGTGAATGCCGCGCGCGCCGTGGAAAGCGCGATGCCTTCGCTGAGCGTGAATGATGTCACCGCCACCGAGGGCTCCGCGTCCACGCCGGGCACCGCGACTTTCACCATCACGCTCTCCGCCGCGACGGTGCGCGAGGTGACGGTGGATTGGAACACCGTGAATGGCACCGCGCTCGCCGGCACCCACTTCACCGCCGCCAGCGGCACGATCACGATTGGCGCGGGCTCGGTCACCGCGCAGGTCACCGTGAATCTCATCGGCGGTGTTCTCGCGCAGCCCTCGGTGAATTTTCTGCTGCGCCTCAGCAACGCGACGAACGCGACCATCCTCCGCTCGAATGGCCGGGGCACCATCACCGCCCTCGACACGGACGGCGATGGCATGCCCGACTATTGGGAAATCGCGAATGGCTTCGACAAGACCAAGCCCGCTGATGCCGCGCTCGACGCTGACGGCGATGGCCTCACGAACCTCCAGGAATTTCTTGGCGGCACCAACCCGCGCGACGCCGCCGACCCCACGCGCATCCTCGGCACGCGCACCGATGGCAGCGATTTTTTCTTCAGCTTCAAATCCATCGCGACCCGCACCTACCACATCGAATACACGGACCAGCTTACCGTCCCGAACTGGCAGCCCTTCGGCATGGATATCACCGCCACCGGCCCGATCACCGAAGTCCCCGACCCCGGGATCACCGCCCTCCAGCCCTCGCGCTTCTACCGGGCGAGAGTTCTGCCAGCGCCGTAGCGCCCGAGGGAAACGCTCACGCGCGTCCCGATTTCACTTCGTGGATTTCACTTCGATGACATCGTGCGGCGCGCTCTCGCGCTGGCCGGCGCTCGTCACGCGGATGAAGCGCGCGGCCTGGCGCAGCGCGGGAAGATCGCGCGCGCCGAGGTAGCCGAGGCCGCTCTGCACGCCGCCCGCGAGTTGCGCGAGGACGAGTTCGACGGGCGGGCTCACTTCCTTCAGCGCCTCGATGCCCTCGGCGGCGACCTTGCGCGTGGAGTCCTTGGCCGAGTGTCCGTAGCGCGCGGCGCTGCCAGCGGTCATCGCGGCGGCGCTACCCATGCCGCGGTATTGTTTGTAGAGCTTGCCGTTGATTTCCATGATCTGCCCCGGTGCCTCGGGGCACCCGGCGAGCAGGCTTCCGCAGATGACGGCCTGCGCGAGCGTGAGCGCCTTCACGATGTCGCCGCTCTTCACCACGCCGCCGTCGGCGATGAGAGTCACCCCGCATTTTTCCGCCGCGCGACTCGCGACGTAGAGCGCGGTGAGCTGCGGGATGCCGACGCCCGCGACGACGCGCGTGGTGCAGATCGAACCGGGCCCCTGGCCGACTTTTACGACGTTCGCGCCGCATTTCGCAAGATACTCGACGCCCTCGCCGCTCGTC
The DNA here is from genome assembly GCA_025355595.1 of Spartobacteria bacterium. Taxonomy (GTDB): domain Bacteria; phylum Verrucomicrobiota; class Verrucomicrobiia; order Chthoniobacterales; family Chthoniobacteraceae; genus SXWH01. The sequence continues at coordinate 6,488 of JANXZI010000384.1, read as the reverse complement.
ACGTTGCCCGCGATGATCGGCAACTCGGGAAATGCGCCACGGATCAATTTCACGGTGTCGCCGACGCCCGCGCTGTGCCCGTGCGCGGTGCTCACGGCGACCACGTCGCATCCGCGCTCAACGAGTGCGCCGACGTGCGCGCCGATGCGCTCGCGGTCGAGCGAGCCGTCCGCCTTGCGCAATCCGATGATGCTCGCGCCGCAGAGCAGGCGGAATTTTTCATCGCGCGCCGGTTTGAAATGCGAGCCGTGCTCGTGGAGGATGTGCTCGATGTCGCTGAGCGTGAAAAGGCCGCGCAGCACGTCGCCGTCGCCGACGACGAGCAGCTTGTGGATGCCCATGTGTGCGGTGAAAAAACTGTCCGCCGCGCGGATTGGTTCGCTGCCAAGTTCGCGTTCGTGAATCGTGTGGACCTGCGCGCGCGGCATCATCGCCTCGGCGACTTTTCGCGTCGCATAACGCTCGCGCACCACATGGCCGGGCAGCAGTCCGAGGAGCGTGTTTTTTTCATCCACGACGGGAAACGTGCTGAAGCCGAAACGCCGGTCGTCAATCATCGCGAGCACTTCGCCGATGAGCTGGTCCGGGCCGATTTTGATCGGCTCCTGGATCAAACCGTGGACATTGTTTTTTACGCGGCTCACCTCGGAGAGCTGCTGGCGTTCGGGCATGTTGCAGTGGATGAGGCCGAGCCCGCCGGCGCGTGCCATCGCGATGGCCATCGGCGATTCGGTCACGGTGTCCATGTCCGCCGAGATGATCGGAAGGCGAAGTTGCAGGCGCTCGTGGAGTTGCGTGTCGAGGTTCGCGTCGCGCGGGATGACTTCGCTGTAGAGCGTCGCGAGCGTCACGTCGTCGTAGGTCAGGCCGATGCCGCTGTGCTTCGGGAAAAACTGATCGGCCGGCTGGTAGAACTGGTCGTCGAGAGGTGCCATGTCGAACCCTGCCAGAAGCGCCGGGCGGATGAAAAGCGGGAAGTGCAGCTCCCCTCTTGATCTTATTCTTATTCCTCCGCCGGGCGCGGTCACCGCAGGCGAATAAGAATAAGAAGAAGAAGAAGAAGAAGACGGGGACTCCCGTGTCACAGCCGCGAGATCCGCGTGCGGTCCGCGAGTGCGTCGCAGCTCGGGCACCTCGGAAGCTCGATGCCAGTGGCGTCGCGAAACTCGAAGGCGCACAGGTGGCATTTCACGAGACCGCGGGCGGCTTGGGACTCGCAGCGGTTGCGGCGGAGATTGTGCAGCAGAGCGGCGAGGAGGATGATGCCGAGGCTCAGGCCGGCATAGACGAAGATCAGCTCGTGGAGTTCGAGGCGGAACATGCGGCTACTTTTGCGCGGGAGGCGCGATGATGTCGTCGCCCCACGCGATGGTGATCGTGCCCCACTGCACGGCGTCGCCGCCGTTGGAAAAATGGACCGCGCGGACGAACGCGAGCGCATCGGCGTCGAGCACATTGTCGCCGCATGCCTGCTGCACGAATGCGAAGCGCGCCTCGCCGTCGCCGTTCACGCCGGCGAGGACGACCGTGGGCTGCACGGTCGCGGTTGTCCTCTCGCGTGGCGCGAACACCGGGCGATCCTTGGCACGAGAGAGCAGCGCATCGGAAACCCGCACCTCCGTCGCCTGCGGAGCCACGGCGACAGGCGTAATTTTTTCCGAAGGCGAGAGGCTGCGGATCAGCGCGAGCGGATCGCGCGCCGAGGGAACTTGGATGGTCGGCAACTCCGGCGGCGCACCGAGCGGCGGTGTGCGGACGATCCGAAACGACGGGCGATACGTGACACCGAGCAGGCCCACTGGCTCGACCGTCTGCGCTTTCGCCATGAGCGCGGGATCGTGTGTGGCGATCCACTGGAGCAGCGCGTCGGCCTCGGGATTGCGCTGCGCCGGGTCGGCGGAGGCGGTGAGGATCTGCACCATCGGTGCGGTGCGGACCGCACGAGGAGGCACGGGGTCCTTTCCTTGAAACAGGAAGAACGCGGCGCTGTGCAGGAGGAACGAGACGAAGATGAAAACCGCGAGCCACCACGAGCTGCCCTCGCGTTCAGCCCATGTGAAGATGACCGGCGTGTCCCGCTCCGTCTCCTGCGCGGCGCTGTTCATTTTTTCGGAATATCGCCCGCGAGGATTACCGAGTAGCTGCGCCGCAGCGCCTCGTCGGCAACGGCGGTGACCCTGCCCGAGGGCGTGCCAGCGTCGGCCTTGATGATGATCCATTTGTCCACGGCCTTGTTTTCGGAAAGATTCGCGAGCAACTCGTCCATCGTCACCTCGCGATCACGGTGGTAGATCGCGGGGATCGGGCCGCCGGTGATGGTCACGATCTCCGCATTCCGCTGCGTGCCGAGCGCGAAGGACGTGGCCGGCAGGCTCACCTGCACGCCTGGCGTGAGCGTGAACTTTGACCCGAGCACGTAGAAGACGAGGACGAGCAGGAGCACATTCAGCAGCGGCGTGATGCCGAACAGCCCGAGGTGAAAATGATAGCCGCGTTCGAGCTTCACGGTGAGTGCGTTTCCGTGCGGCGCGGCGGTTCGTTAAACTCGATGATGTCGGAGTGCTGCCGGCTCTCGACGAGGAGATTCACGACCTCGATCCCCGCGCGCTCCATGTCGTGGATCACCGCATTGGCGCGCGCGCTGAGATACGCGTAGCCCATCGCGCACGGGATGCACACAGCGAGGCCCGCGGCGGTGGTGATGAGCGCCTGGTAGATCCCGTTTCCGATCTCCGCGGAACTCGTGAGGCCCGTCGTCGCGGCGATTCTCTGGAAGGCCTCGATCAATCCCGCGACCGTGCCGAGCAGCCCGAGCATCGGCGTGAGAAAGGCGAGCGTCGCGAGCATCCCGAGACGGCGCTCGAGCCGCGGCACCTCGAGCTGGCCCGCTTCCCCGACGATGTCCTTCAGTTCCGCACGAGGCGCGCTGTGGCGGATGATCGCGGAGTGGACGACACGCTGCACGGGACCTTTCGTCGCGGCGGCCTCCGTCTGTGCTTCGGCGTAGCGCCGTCCGTGGATGAGATTCGCGAGGCCGCGCATGAATTCGCCGACGCGCACGCTGATGCGGTGAAAATAGATCAGGCGTTCCAAAAACACGGCGCTTCCGAGCACGCTGCAGAACAGGATGAACCACATGACCGGGCCGCCCTTTTGCATGAAATCGAGGAGCATGGGGCGGATTCTACGCGCTGCGGAATGCGTGGCGAAAGGATGAATTTGGTACGAATGGAATTTGCATCCCCGGGCGGAGGTCATCCTGAGCGAGTGAAACGAGTCGAAGGATCCCGTGGAATTACAGACGACATGGAGAGGTGTCCGATCGCACTTGGCCATGTTCCGGGGTTCCTCGGTCGCTGAGGCTCCCTCAGAATGACCTCGGTTTTTGAAAGTGATCCACTGCGCGAAGTTTCGGTTTCGCGCGGCGCCGCGCCCGCGTATGAAGCGCGCGTGCGAATCATCGCGATCGATCCATCCCTGCGCTGCACCGGCTTTGCCGTGCTGGAAAAAATTTCCGGCAAAGTGCGGACGATCGAATACGGCGTGGTGAAAAATCCGCCGAAGCTGCTGCCGAGCGGATGCCTCGTGGCAATCCGTTCGCGCGTCGTCGAACTGATCGCGCAGCACGAGCCGGAGTGCGCGGTCATCGAGGGCGTGATTTTTGTGCAGAGCCACCGCACGGCGATCACGCTCGGCGCGGCGCGCGGCGCGGCCATCCTCGCAGCGGCGGAGCGCGGACTGCCGATCTACGAATACGCTCCGCGGCGCGTGAAACAGAGCGTGGTGGGGCAGGGTGGCGCGCAGAAGCAGCAGGTGGGATTCATGGTGCGCGTGCTGCTCGGGCTGAAGGAGACGCCACCCCCGGATGCTGCGGATGCGCTCGCGATCGGCCTCACGCATTTCCAAACGGCGGAGAGCGCGCGGCACGGTGCCGTCGTGCTGGAGCGGATATGAACGTCCGCTGGCTCGGCAGGATCAGCTACGGCGACGCGCTTGCGATGCAGGAAAAAATCGTCGCGCAAAAAGCGGAGGACCTCGCTGCGCCGGATGAATTGCTGCTGCTTGAACACGACTCGATTTTTACCATCGGACGCACGAGCGATCACTCGTCGCTGCGCGATCCTGCGGCGCTGCCCGCGCCGCTCATGGCGATCAATCGCGGCGGCCAGGCGACGTGGCACGGGCCGGGGCAGCTCGTCGGCTACCCGCTGCTCGATCTGCGCAAGCGGGGCTCCGACCTTCACCGCTACCTGCGCGATCTCGAAGAATTTCTCATTTCGCTGTGCGCGGAATTCGGCGTCGCAGCGTCACGACAGGAAGGGCTTACGGGCGTGTGGGCAGGCGGGAAAAAAATCGCGAGCCTCGGCGTTGGGGTGCGGCGGTGGATCTCGATGCACGGCTTTGCGCTGAATGTGTGCGGGGCGCTCGATGGCTTCGCGCACATCACGCCGTGCGGGATCGCCGGAGTCGAAATGACGAGTCTCGAACGTGCAGGTGCGACGGGGGTGACGGTCGAGAGTGTGGCGGAGAAAGTCGCGGAGCAGATGCCTGGATTTCTCGGGCAGTAACTGAGGTGGAACGTGCGCGGTGCGCCGCTCCAACACGGACATCGCCGTTGGCAAAGCTGCGGGCTGCTGTTTTACTCGCGCGACTTTTCCGCCCCATGAATGCCGACGCCGACTCTCCTCCTCCCCCGCCAATCGTGGTTGCACCGGAGGAAAAGGGCGAGGTGTTCCGCGAAGGCGATGTGCAGGCGATTGAGTATTTCAAGGAAGCGCACGCGCTGCTGCGGCATCAGATCGGGAAGGTGATCGTCGGACAGGACTTGGTGATTGATGAACTCCTGATCGCCATTTTCACGAAGTCGCACGCGCTGCTCGTCGGCGTGCCGGGGCTGGCGAAGACGCTGCTCATCTCGACGCTCGCGCAGGCGCTGAATTTGCAGTTCAAGCGCATCCAGTTCACGCCCGATCTCATGCCCAGCGACATCACGGGCACCGAGGTGATCCACCACGATCCCGCGACGGGCGAGCGCGCGTTTAAGTTTTTGCCGGGGCCGATCTTTGCGAATGTGATCCTCGCGGATGAAATCAACCGCACGCCGCCAAAGACGCAGGCGGCGATGCTGGAGGCGATGCAGGAAAGGAAGATCACCGTCGGTGGCGCGGATCACAAACTACCCGATCCGTTCTTCGTGCTCGCGACGCAAAATCCCGTCGAGCAGGAGGGCACGTATCCACTGCCCGAGGCGCAGCTCGACCGGTTCATGTTCATGATTTACGTGGACTATCCGAGCGCGGACGAGGAGTTGGAAATCATGCGTCGCGGCACCGGCGGGAAGGCGGCGACGGTGCGGCAGATTCTTGGCAATGAGCACATTCTCTACCTGCAAGGCACGGTGCGGCGGATGCCGGTGGCGGAGCACGTCTTCAAATACGCGCAGCAGATCGCCGCAGCGACGCGGGCGAAGAGCCCGCAGGCGCTCGACTTTTGCAAAAAGTGGATCTCGTGGGGCGCAGGCCCGCGGGCCTCGATGAATCTCATCCTCGCGGCCAAGGCGCACGCGATCCTGCGCGGGCAGGTGTATGTCGGCTGCGAGGATGTGGCGGCGGTCGCGCCGAGCATCATGCGGCACCGGATCATCCCGAATTTTGCGGCGCAGAGCGAGGGCGTGACGAGCGACATCATCACACGGATGATCCTGGATAAGATTCCGAAGGACGAGTGAGCCGTAGCCGCGCTCGTGAGAGCGGGGGCTGATGTCACCAGTGCGTTTGCGGGAATGCGTTCCCGCGCTTTGACAAGCGTGGCCATGTGGCGTGAGCAGCCGGGAAAATGTCGTGCCGACGATTCGTCCGCAAAAAGGCGTGGAAACTGGAGAGGCAGCCCAAGTCACGCTGCGCGGATGCCCGGCCCGCTGCGCTGTCGGGGCGCGCTCCGCGCCATCGCGCCGCCTCCGCCCATCCCGGCCGACGAATCGTCGGCGCGACGTTTCAGCAGCCGAAAGTTTTGCGCAGGTATTCTCGGCTGCGCGTGGCGATGGCTTCGGGGCCTTCGTCGAAATTGAAGACCTCGACCGATACGATGCCGTCGTAGCCCGCCTCGCGCAGCAAGGCTGCGATGGGCGCGAAGTCCATTTCACCGAAGCCGGGGCCTTTCAGATTCGGATCGTTCGCGTGGAAGTATTCGAACTTGCCCGCGCTCTCGCGGATGATTTGCGGGATCGCCGTGCTCTCGGAACTCATCGCTTTTACATCGAGAATGATGCTCATCGCGCTGCTTCCAAACTGCGCGGCAAAGCGGCGTCCCTCGGCGGCGGTGTTCACAAAATTCGTCTCGCTCGGCGCGAGCGGTTCGAAGCACAGCACGACTCCGCGTGCCTCCGCGCGCTTCACCGCGGCGCGGAAAACATCTGTCGCCCACGCCCATGCCAGATCGTAGCTCACGCCCTCCATGAGGTTCCGCTGCTTCGGCGAGCCGACGACGAT
>JANXZI010000367.1 GCA_025355595.1 Spartobacteria bacterium | reverse complement strand
CGATTTCTCCGTCACCTTCATCTCGGGCCGCAGCGTGAAGGTGTCGTCCTTCGTAACGAGGTATGCGGGATAGACGGGGATGGAAAAATTCGGCGTGGCGTCGTCGGCATCGAGCGCGGGATCCACCGGATAAGTGCGCTCATTTGCGTGCAGCGTGGCCATCACCGTGAGGTGCCCGCCCGCGGAAAATCCGAGGATGCCCACGCGGTCCGGCTTCACACTCCACTCCGCCGCGTGATGCCGCACGAGGCCGATTGCGCGCTGCGCGTCCTGGAGAGGTTCCTTCGAAGGGTCAGCCTTGTCGCGCGCAGGCACGCGATATTTCAGCAGCGCGCATGTGACCCCAAGTGTGTTCAGGTATTCGCACACCTGCGAGCCCTCGTGCTCGATGGCGAGGATGCCGTATCCCCCGCCGGGCGCGACGATCACCGCGGTGCCGTTCGGCTTCTCCGGCTTGTAGATCGTGATGGTCGGCTCGGAGACATTCGTCACGCGCTTCACATCGGCGTCGCTCCTTTTCGGGATTTCCTTTTCCGCCTCGATCTTGAATCCGGCAGGCTCCTGCGCGCCATTCGGCCAGAGCTTCAGCGTGATCGGTTCGGCGGCGTGCAGCGAAATAGCGGTGAGGGACAGCAGGACAGGCTGGAGGAGTTTCATCGCTCTCATTGAACGCAGGCGCGCGCCGCGGCCAATCACAAAAGCGCCAATCACGCCGGCACGGTGACCGCGCGCGCTCGGAGAAATCGAACTGCTCGATCTGTGAATACTCCGCACCACCATCTTGAGAGTCTCTCCGGTGAAGCCGTGGATGTTTCACCGGACATGGCGAGAGCGCACGGGAGCGGCCTCCATTTGCATTCCGCCCGCGCCCCGCTACGATGCGCCGACAATGAAGGTTCATGTCTTACAGATTCCCGAAGACGGGCTGCACCTCGAGGGCGACGAGCCGAGCGAAATCCTCGAACTCGACAGCGCCCGTGCCCGCGCGACCGGGCCGATCGAGTATTCGCTCGATGTCGGTGTGAGCGATGGCGGACTTTTCGCCACCGGCACACTCGTGGTCCCGATCGAATGCGAATGCGTGCGCTGTCTGGAAAAATTCGCACGCACGCTGAATGTGGACGATTTCGCCTGCCAGGTGGAACTCGAAGGTCGTGAGATGGTGGACTTGACAGAGCACATGAGGGAGGACATCCTCCTCACCCTTCCGGCCCACCCGCATTGCGATTGGGATGGCGAAAAGGTCTGCAAAGCCCAGTTCCGCGACGCACCCAGCGAAGCCGAACCACTCGACGACCCTCGCGATGTCTGGAAGGGCCTCGACCAACTCAAACTTTAACCACCAACAAATCATGGGAGTCCCAAAACGTAGAAAATCAAAGATGCGTCTTCGCACGCACAAGGCATCACTCCGCTGGCATGCGCCGCTGCTCAACAAGTGCGGCCAGTGCGGCAGCACCATCCGTTCGCACCGCGCGTGCCCGGCCTGCGGCTACTACGCCGGACGCCAGGTCCTCACCATCGCAGGGGCGTAAACCCCGAGGTTCAGCATTTTTTCAGCCGCCCCGCTCACATGCGCGGCGGCTGAATTGCTTTTTCCCTTGCCCGTCACCCCATCGCCATATCGGATCATGCACCGATGCTGACCGAATGAAAATCGCGCTCGACGCCATGGGCGGCGACCACGCCCCGGAGAATATCGTACATGGCGCGGTGCTCGCACTGCGCGCCTACCCGCACATCTCGCGCCTCTTCCTCGCCGGCGACACACCGCGTGTCGAAGCCGAACTGAAGAAGCACGCGTGCCATGACGCACGCATCGAAATCGTCCACACCACGCAGGTCGTGGACATGTCCGACAGCGGCCTCGATGCCGTCCGGAAAAAGAAGGACAGCTCCATCTCACGCGCCGTGGATCTCGTGAAGGAAGGCAAGGCGCAGGCCGTCGTGAGCGCCGGCCACACAGGCGCGGCAGTCACCGCCTCGCTGATCAAATTGCGCACACTCCCGGGTGTCGAGCGTCCCGCAATCGCGACCATCATGCCATCGCTCGGGAAGCACTGGGTGCTCATTGATGCCGGCGCAAATCCCGATGCGCAGCCCTCGCACCTCATGCAAAATGCGCTCATGGGCGCAGCCTATGCGCGCCACGTGCTCGGCCGCGAGAACCCCGAAGTCGGCCTCATGTCCAACGGCACCGAGGAGGAAAAGGGCAACGCACTCTGCAAGGAAAGCTACGCAATGATCCGCAAAGCCGGTGCGCAGCTCAATTTTCGCGGCAACGTCGAGGGTCACGACATCTGGCACGATCCGCCAGACGTCGTCGTCACCGACGGCTTCACCGGCAACATCATCCTCAAATCCGCCGAGGCGCTCTCGCACGCGATCTTCGACATGGTGAAACGCGAGATCAAAGCCGGCTTCCGCACGAAGATCGGCGGCCTGCTCGCGAAGCCCGCCTTCAAGCGCGTCCACAAGAAAACGAACGCCGACGAATACGGCGGCATGCCGCTGCTCGGCCTGAACGGCATCACCATCATTTCCCACGGTGGCGCATCCGCCATCGCGATTTTGAACGCCCTCCGCATGGCCTGCGAGAGCATCCGCCACGAGGTAAATCCCCACATCGTCGAGGCCATCAAGATTCACCATGACTCCACCACTGCAGCCCCGCACGCGCACGCACCTGCCTAGGCGCACCGTCTCCATCATCGGCACGGGCAGCTACCTCCCGTCGAGGGTGCTCACGAATGCTGAGTTGGAAAAGATGGTCGAGACCTCCGACGAGTGGATCACCTCGCGCACGGGAATCCGGGAGCGCCGCATCGCCGCCGACGGTGAATTCACCAGCGACCTCGCCGCCAACGCCGCGAAGGCCGCGATCGAAAATGCGGGCATCCGCGCCGAGGAGATCGATCTCATCATCGTCGCGAGCATTACGTCCGACATGTTCATGCCGAGCACCGCATGCATCGTGCAGACGAAGATCGGCGCGAAAAAGGCCGCCTGCTTCGACATCAGCGCCGCCTGCTCCGGCTTCCTCTACGCCATCGAGATCGCGCAGCAATTCATCACCTGCCAGACCTTCAATACGATCCTCGTCATCGGAGCGGACAAACTCTCCAGCATCGTGGATTGGAAAGACCGAAACACCTGCGTGCTCTTCGGCGACGGCGCGGGTGCCGCTATCCTCCGGCACCGCGCGCATGGCCACGGCGTCATCACCACGCGGCTTGGCAGCAACGGCGAACTCGCGGACCTTCTCCAAGTCCCCGGCGGCGGCTGCGCCATCCCAATCACCGCGCTGAATGCCGACCAAAATCTCGCCACCATCCACATGAAGGGCGCCGAGACATTCAAGCACGCCGTCAATGCCATGGTGGACAGCGCCCGCCAGGTTCTCGATGACGCCGGTCTCGAACCATCCGACCTCGCCTGCATCATCCCGCACCAAGCCAATCTCCGTATTATCAGTGCCGTCGCCGAGCGCCTCGAACTCCCAATCGACCGCTTCATGGTAAACCTCGACCGCTTCGGCAACACCAGCGCCGCCGCAGTCGCCATCGCCCTCGACGAGGCGAATCGCACCGGCCGGATGAAAGTCGGCGACTACGTCCTGCTCGTCGTCTTCGGCGGCGGCCTCACATGGGCGAGTTCGGTCATCCAGTGGTGAGGCGCTTTCGTCGAAAGGGCCTGCGCAAATCGGATTCCATCGTGCAGCAGATTTCCAAGTTCTAAGTTCCGAGTTCCGAGTTCAGCCCGCCGCAGGCGCGTTTCGAACTCGAACACGCGCCGTAGCACTCCATAGCTGCTGCGCGGAGCTGAACTCGGAATTCGGAATTCATAATCCACCCGCGCCTCTCTCCAACCCTTCGCACCGCCGTGCTCACTGACACTCACGCCCACCTCGACTTCCCCGAATTCCGCGACGACGTGCCCGCAATCCTCGAACGTGCCGCAGAAGCAGGCGTCACTCGAATCCTCACGATCGGCACCGGCATCGAGAGCAGCCGTGGCGCTATTGCCCTCGCGGAAAAATGGCCGCAAGTCTGGGCTGTCGCCGGAGTCCACCCGAATCATGTCCCCGACGAGGAGCCTGACTTTCTCCCGACGCTCCGCGAAATCGCCACGGGCAGCCCGCGCATCGCCGCCATCGGCGAGACCGGCCTCGACTACTTCCGCCTCGCAAATGACGACACCGCATCGCGCGCCGCACAGGCCGCCGCATTCCGCGCGCAGCTCGATCTCGCCCTGGATCTCAAACTGCCTGTCATCATCCACGAGCGCGCCGCGTGGGACGACACGCTCGCCATCCTCCGCGAATACACCGGGCGCGTGCGCGCCGTCTTCCACTGCTTCGGCAAGTCGCCCGAACACGCTCGCGAAGTCCTCGCGCTCGGCCACCTCATCAGCTTCACCGGCCTCGTCACTTTCAAAAATGCGCCCGGCGCGCAGGCGAGCGCCGCGGGCGTTCCACTCGACTCATTCATGGTCGAGACCGACTGCCCATTCCTCGCCCCCGTCCCCCATCGCGGCAAAAGATGCGAGCCCGCATTCGTCCGGCACATCGCCGAGCACATCGCCGCACTGCGTGGCATCCCCCTCAAAGAACTCGCCGCCGCGACCGAAGCCACCGTCGAGCGCTTTTTTACCCGCGTCCGTTCCGCATATCCACCGACGAGATCAGCGCGGGATTGAGAATCCGCATTCCTTTTCCCGCGTCGAAAATAATGGGGTTTGAACGGGTGACCGTTAGGAAATCAGAATATTTCACGCTGAGTTTCTCTCCCGAATGCAACCGGACGATGAACGGGTGAGAAGGCACGGTGTGCAGTGTCTCCCGGAGAGCCTCGATGATGTCGAATTTGAGATCGAATTTCACGGCACGAAGCATAGCGGGGCTCCGCCCACCGAGCGAGGAATCTCCAATTCGAGTTTCGCGAGAGAAACATGGAATGCTGGTCCCGATGACCACTCAACCGGCATGGGCTGTGAATCGGAAATCGCCGGCCTGAGCGTGGCTAGAAATTACTCCGCCGTTGCGTCGCCATCTTCATCCTCATTCGCCACAACCGGCGCGATGCCTTGCAGCTTCTCCGCGCCTTTCAGGTCCATGAGTTTCACGCCCATCGTGTTTCGTCCGGTCTCGCGGATTTCCTTCACGCGCGTGCGCACCATCTGGCCCTTGTTCGTGATCAGCATGAGTTCGTCCGCATCGCGCACGGTGAGCGCACCGACGACGCAGCCCGTCTTGTCGCC
>JANXZI010000359.1 GCA_025355595.1 Spartobacteria bacterium | reverse complement strand
TCTCCCGCGAGGCTCGCCGCGCCGGCGGAGTCCGATCGGAAGGCGTCTCGCTTCGTCTTGAAGAAGCCTTCGAGCGTCTCTTGCTCGATCGAGGAGGGCAGCCTTGCGACGCACGTTCGGAAGAGGAAACGGATACGCTCCGGGTCGGTCGGGCCGGACTCGACGGCCCTCGCGGCGAGCGCCCTCGCCGCCTCCACAAACGCGGCATCATTCAGGAGCGTGAGCGCCTGGAGCGGCGTGTTCGACACGTCGCGGCGCGCGATGCACGCCTCGCCCGTCGGGCCGTCGAACGTGTTGTAGAGTGCGAAGGGCGCGGTGCGTTTGCTGAACGTGTAGAGGCTGCGCCGCCAGCGATCCGGGCCGGTGTCCGGTGTCCAGCCTGCGCTGCCATACGCGGCCTCCGTCACGCCATCCGGCTGCGGGGGGCGCACGCTCGGGCCGCCGATCTTTTCCACGAGCAATCCGCTCGCTGCCAGCGCGGCGTCGCGGATGATTTCCGCATCGAGCCGCACGCGTGGGAAGCGCGAGAGCAGGCGGTTCTCGCTGTCCGCCGCGAGCAGCGCGGGCGTGACGCGCGACGACTGCGCATAGGTCGCGCTCGTGACGATGAGGCGGTGCAATTTTTTCAGCGACCAGCCCTGTTTCATGAATTCCAGGGCGAGCCAGTCGAGCAGTTCCGGATGCGTCGGCGCCTCGCTCTGGTAGCCGAAGTCCTCCGTCGTCTTCACGATGCCACGTCCGAAAAATGCGGCCCACTGGCGGTTCACGATCACGCGTGCGGTGAGCTGATTTTCCGCCGACACGAGCCAGCGTGCGAAGGCGAGGCGGTCGCGTTTCCCATCGTTCGCGAGCGGATTGAGGAACGCGGGAACGCCGGGCTTCACGGGCTCCGTCGGCTGCAGATATTCGCCGCGGTTGCGGATGAAAGTGGTCCGCGAATTTTCCGGCGGACGCTCGCGGAAGCCGAGCGTGATCGGCGGCTGCGCGGCCTTGCGCAGCGTGCGGATGCGCGCGGCCTCGTCCTTCAGCTCGGGCTGCGCGAGCAGGAACTCCTCGTGCAGCCGTGCGCGCTGCGCGGCGGTGAGCTTCGCGTCGGGGAGCAGGAGCAGGGTGTCCATTTCCTCCGGCAGATCCCGCGCGACGGCGGCGCGCGCATCGGTCGTCACGGAGATCCTGAAGCGCCCGAGACTGCACGCGTAGTGGCGGCCCATCATCATCTTCACCGTCCAGTCGTTCGCGGCGGGAGCAGGCGAGGGGAGTGTGAGCACCGCGGTGTGCCGCTCGCCCATGCGCGCCGCGGTGCTCCAGCCGGTCTGCGGGTCGCCGTCAAACATAAGCGCGGCAGTCGCGGGATTTTTTCCGAAGTTGTTCTTCGAGTAGCTCTCGGTCGCGCTGCTGAATTTCACCGGCTGTCCGTTCGCGGCGAGCTGGAATTCGCCGAGAAAAAAGTCACCCTTCGGTCCCTCGTAAAATGCCATGCCCGGCCCGTGCGCGGGCAGGCGCGGGTCCGGCAGCGCCTCGAGCCGGATCGCGGTGACGCCCGCGGGCACGTCGGAGAAATGCAGCTCGTACGTGTCTGACTTTGAAGTGTCGCCGCTCGCGAAAACCGACGCATCGGACTGCACGGTGAGCAGCGGCAGGTTCGACTTTGCGGACGCGGGCCGCAGCGGCATCCACTGCACGGTGCGCCCGCGCTCGTGAGCGAGCCACGCGGCGAATGCGTCGTCGAGCGGTGGCTTCGATGTCGGCTTGGAATCCGATGACGCCACTTGCGGCGGCGCTTCGGAATCTTCGACGGGTTGCGTCTCACTCGTCTTGCTCGGTGCGTTTGCTTTCGCGGGTTTCGGAGCGCTCGCACCTGCGACATTTTCTCCCGCTGTTTTGGGCACGTCGGTTTTGGCGCGTTTTGCCGCACCCTTGCCCGTAGGTTTCGGCGTCGGCTTTCCACCGGGATTCGGCGCAGGCTTCGCCGCCCATTGTTTTGGCAGCTCGGCAAGGAGCTTTTCCGCGAGCGCGGCGTTCCTTTTTCGCTGCTCGTCGGCATCGGGTGCGGGGATGTCCACGTCGGGTTCGTCGGCGTTGTCCATGAACGCCATGAGCTGAAAATACTCGCGGTGCGTGAGGGGATCGAACTTGTGCGTGTGGCACTGCGCGCAGCCGAGCGTGAGCCCGAGCCAGGTCGCGCCCGTCGTGGCCACGCGGTCGGTCATCGCGTGGAAGCGGAACTCGTTTGGATCGATCCCGCCCTCCTCGTTCAGCATCGTGTTGCGGTGAAACCCGGTCGCGATTTTTTGATCGAGCGTCGAGCCGGGAAGCATGTCGCCGGCGATCTGCTCGATGGTGAATTGATCAAACGGCTTGTCCGCGTTCAGCGCGTTGATCACCCAGTCGCGATACGGCCAGATCGTGCGCGGGCGATCCTTCTCGTAGCCGTTTGTGTCCGCATAGCGCGCGAGGTCGAGCCACTTGCGCGCCCAGCGTTCGCCGTAGCGCGGCGACGCGAGGAGCCTGTCGGCGAGCGTTTCGATGGCGGATTGCGGATTGCGGATCGCGGATTGGAGAAAGTCATCCTGCTCCTGCGGCGTCGGCGGGATGCCCACGAGGTCGAGGTAAAGCCGGCGGCACAATGTCGCAGGATCGGCCTCGGGCGAAGGCGTGATTTTTTCCCGCGCGAGCCGCGCGAGGATGAAGGAATCAATCGCATTCGTAGCCGCGCTTGTGAAAGCGCGGGCAAGCTCCGGTGGCGGCTTCATCGCGGCGAGATCAGCGCGCGCTTTCACAAGGGCGGCTACGGGCTGCACTGGTTTCACAAACGCCCAGTGCTGCTGATACTCCGCGCCCGCCGCGACCCAGCGTCGCAGCGTGTCCTTCTGCTCCGCGGTGAGTGCGCGTTTCGCGGACGGCGGCGGCATCAGTTCGTCTTCGTCGGCAGAAAAAACGCGCGCGACGAGTTCGCTCTGATCCGGGTTGCCCGGCACGAGCGCGATGCCGCCGGACTTCGCCTCCTTCATCGCGGACTCGCGAATGTCGAGTCGCAGCCCGCCCTTGCGCGCCTTGTCATCCGGCCCGTGGCATTTGAAGCAATGCTGCGAAAGAATCGGCCGCACGTCGCGGCTGAAATCCGGCGCATCGGCGGCGGAGACATGCGCGGCGGCAATGCAGAGCAGTGTGCTGAGAAGTTTCATGGCTGTCGGAGATGATACGCGCGAAGCAGAGCTTGGGAAGCGGTGCGCGCGAGTTTGGAAAATCTCGCCTGTTTTACGCCACGCCGGCCTTTGTCTCCACGAAGCGCGCGTAGAGCCATGCGAGGTCGGAGAGGCGGTTCAGGTAATGCACGATCGCGTCGCTCACGGGGAAGCCCGCCTCGCGCATCGAGCACACGGCGCGCTCGGCGCGGCGGCACGCGACGCGCATCGCATCGAGCATCACGCTGCCCTTCGTCGCGCCGGGCGTGGCCCAGTGTTTGAAGCTGATCTTGTGATTTTTTTCGAGGTCGTCCACGAGCGCCGTGAGCCGCTCCGCCAGCTCGGGGCCGACGAGCTTGAAGCCCTTTTCCACATAGCGCGCGCGGTCTTCGTCGGCGACGGCGAGCTCGCCCATCAGCGTCACGAGTTCCCTCTGAATTTCCTCCAGCGGCTGCGTGATGAATGCGTCCTCATTCCACGCGCGCGCCATACCGATGGCCACATTCAGCTCATCGCACGCACCGTACGTCGCGACGCGAATGTCCGTCTTCGATACGCGTCGGTTGAACATCATGGCGGTCGTGCCGCCGTCGCCGGTCTTGGTCGCGATGGACATGCGCGGAGGCTACGCGTGGCACTCAGCGAGGCGAAACATTTTCACCATGGGCGGTTTTCAGCCGGTGCAATTCAGTTCGTGCGGTTTTTTTCAAACGCAGAGGCGCAGAGTGTGGGGAGAGGATCGCAGAGGGACGCCATGAGACTGCCCGCGCCGACCGGTGCGGCAAAATTATTCCTCTGCGCAACTCGCAAAACCCCTCTGCGCCTCTGCGTTTTCATCCGGCTTCCGGCACGCCTTCTCACACCCCGTCGGCAAAGTTCTGCATCGCCTCTTCCTGCCGCGCGATGCTTTCGACGAGGCGGAACTGCGTGCGGCAGCGGTCGAGATTGTGCTGCGAGCGGTGGACCCGGAAATAGGTGTCGCCCTGCAAAAAATCCGTGAGGAAGCGCAGGCCGATCGTCAGCGTGATGAGCCGCCCGCTGAAGGCGATCAACGCGCGTTCGCTCTTCGTCAGAAATTTTCCCGCGCGGTCGAGGTAGCCGCGGGCGAGCGCCTTGAACATCGGCATCTGCATCTTCACTTTGGAAAGATCCCGTTCGTCTTCCATCGTGGGGCTCGTCGTGGTGCGGATCATGTCGCCGAAGTCGTAGAGCGGCGTGCCGGGCATCACGGTGTCGAGGTCCACGACGCACATCGCCTTCCGCGTTTCCGTGTCGAGCATCACGTTGTTGAATTTCGTGTCGTTGTGCGTGATTCGCTCGGGGATGCGCTTTTTCGCGAGTGCGTTCAGCACCACATCCACGGCCTTTTCCTGCTGCATCGCCCAGGCGATTTCCGACTTCGCGGTCGCGGCACGGTTCGCCTTGTCCGCATCCGCGGCGGCGATCATCGCGTCGAAGCGGCGGCGCGTGTGGTGAAAATGCGGGATCGTCTCCGCAAGCCGCGCGCCCGGCAGGTCCACGAGCAGGCTCTGGAATTCCCCGAACGCGCGCCCCGCCTCGGACGCCTGCGCCACGGTCTCCACGGCTTCGAAGGTCCGCACCTTTTCAATGAACACAAACGTCCTCCAATAATCGCCGTCTGCGGTTTTGAAAAATGATGCGCCATCGAGAGTCGGCACGACGGTGAGCGCGCGGCGCGTGAGTTCCTTCACGCCGGCCTCGGCGAGCTTGCGGCGCAGATGCGTGGTCACGCGCATGAGGTTGTCCATCACGTCCGCGGGTTGCTTGAACACCTCGTGGTTGATGCGCTGGTGGATGTAGCGCACCTGCGTGCCGCCCTGATCGTAGGTCGCCGTGTAGGT
>JANXZI010000356.1 GCA_025355595.1 Spartobacteria bacterium | reverse complement strand
GCCGAGATATTTCTCCGCATCGCCCTTCAGTTTCCGCAGGATGATCGCGGAAAGCTCCTCCGCGGAATACACCTTCCCGCTGAACGTGCGGCTGAACTGCGACTTGCTCTTGCCCATCTCGCGCTTCACGAAATCCACAATCTTGTCCGGCTCCGCGACGGCGTTCTGCTTCGCGATCGTGCCCACGACAGCGTTCGTCCCGTCGAATAAAATCACCGACGGAGTGATGCGTTCATTCTCCGTGTTCGGGATGATCTGCGGCTTTCCATACGCGTCAATGTGGGCGACCGCGCAGAAGGTGGTGCCAAGGTCAATGCCAATGGCTTTTCGGTTCAGAGGTTTGTCGGACATGGCTCTTTGGGCTGAAGAACGCTTTTAGTTTTTGCGGTGGAGAACATTGAATTTTTCAAGGCCGCTCACGGCCTGGCCTGCGGTTTTTCGGCGGACGGCGGGGAGACAGGCTTCCATTTTTTGATCACCACTTCCTCGGCACGAATCACCCGATCCTTCCACATGAAGCCCCGCTTGGTGACTTTCACAATGTCGTTGTCCTGCTCCTGGCTGTCCGTGGACTCCACGCTCATCGCCCGCTGCGACTGCTTGTCCAGCTTTCCGGTCCCCAGCGGGACGAGCGTCACATCCAGCCGCTCCAACACTTCGAGAATCGCATCCCGGTTGTGTTCGAGCTGCTTCGCCGGAGCCGCCACGTTTTCAAAAAGAATCAGCGCGCTTCCGGATAGGCCGCCGCGCTGCTCCTGCGAGGCGAGCGCCAGTGCGAGCTGCCGGTGGATTTCAAAAATGTCGTCGTAGAGCGAGATGATGTCGCGGATCACGGGCCGCAGCACCGCCTCGAGCACGAATGCATCCTTGTAGGTCTTCAGCTCCCCGTGGAGCACCTCGAACATCGCCTTGTTCACCACATTGCGCTGCTCCAGCGCCACCTTGGTCTCGGCGAGCACCTTCGCCACCCCGTTCTGCGCCTGCATCATCTTCTCCACCCGGTCGATCACTCCCACCTGCTCGAACTGCGCGCGCGCCAGCGCCTCCACACCCTGAAGAATCGGACGCAGCGAGTGCTGGAAATTCACGCGCTCCGCCGTGGTGCCATCGTCGGCATCCGGCACAGCATGACCGTTTGCCGGCTTCATCGGGCGCACGTTCGCAGGCGTGCCGGTCTCACCGGTGCCGGCATTCGCCGTGTCGGGAAGATCACTGATATTGTCGGGCAAAGGTTCGACCATGAAATCCTGCAAAAGCGGATTCCGCGCCAACTTCCCCACGATTGTAAGAGGAATCAAACTGACGCCGTGAAATGCGCCAGAATCGCCTCCGCAAGTCCGGGAATGTCGTAGCGCTTCGCCTCCGCATCCACCATCAGTCCCAGCTTGCGCATCGTCGCCGAAGTGATCGGCCCGATGGATGCCGTCTTCAGCCCCGCCGTCAGCGGCAGCTTCAGCGCCATGAAATTTTCCGCCGTCGAGGAACTCGTGAACGTCACCATGTCCGCACCTTCCTCGCAAAAACGCGTGATGGCACCCGAGCGATCCTCCGTCTCCGGAACCGTGCGGTACGCTGCGACCACATCCACGATTGCTCCGAGTTTCGTCAGCGCCTCGGGCAACACATCGCGCGCCTCCTCCGCTCGCGCGAGCAGGATGCGCAGATTATCAATCGCCCCTTCCTTCTTGAATTCCTTGACCACCGCCTCCGCCACAAATTCCTCCGGCTGCAAATCCACGCAGAGCCGGTACTCGCGCACCTTCGCCGCCGTCGCCGGCCCGATCGCCGCGATGCGCACCCCGCCAATCTCGCGCGCGTCCTTGAACACTTTGAAAAACGCCTCGAAAAATGCCTCCACCCCATTGGGACTCGTGAAGACGATCCAGTCGTACGCGTGCGCGTCCGAGATCATCTGCACGAAGGCCCGCCGGTCCGTCGGCGGCTCGATGCGGATCGTCGGAATCTCCAACACATCCGCGCCAAGTTCGCGCAGCCGCGAAGTGAGCGCGCCCGCCTGCTTGCGCGTGCGCGTCACCACGATGCGCTTCCCAAAAAGTGGCCGGGTCTCGAACCAGTTCAGCGACTCGCGCAGCTTCACCACCTCGCCGATGATCGCGACCGCGGGAGCCTTGAACCCCGCCGCCTCCACCTTCGACGCGATGTCCGCGAGCGTGCCGGTCAAAGTCTGCTGCCGCCCCGTCGTCGCCCATCGGATCAGCGCCACCGACAGCTCCGCACGCGCGCCGTGCGCGATCAATTCCGCCGCGATAATCCCGATCCGCTCGACCCCCATCAGCATCACTTTCGTCCCCTGATTTTTCGCCAGCTGATCGTAGTCGAGCTTGCTCTCTGGCTTCGTCGGATCTTCGTGCCCCGTGAAAATGGTGAGTTGCGAAGTGTGCTCGCGATGCGTCACCGGAATGCCCGCGTACGCCCCCGCCGCCACCGTGGATGAGATGCCCGGAATCACCTCGAAGCGCAGTCCCGCCCGCACCAGTTCCAACGCCTCTTCACCCCCGCGTCCAAACACAAATGGATCACCGCCCTTCAGCCGCACCACACGCTTTCCCGCCTTCGTTTTCTCGACGAGCAGCGCATTCGTCTCCTCCTGCTTCAGCGCATGCTGCGCCGCGCGCTTGCCCGCGTAGATGATATCCGCACCCTCAGGTGCCCATTTCAAAATGTCCGGATTGCACAGCGCATCGTAAACCACCACGTCCGCAGTCTCCATCACCTCACGCAGCCGCAGTGTCACCAGCCCGATGTCCCCCGGCCCGGCGCCGGCGAGATAGCAGATTCCCTTCAATTTCGATTCAGCGCGAGACATGCAAAGAACGTGTCCGAGCAACCGCCCGCCCGGCAAGTGCAACCTCGGCGCACCCGCGCAAAAAGTCGCAGCCACCCTTGTCGTGCGGTGTCGCGCTGACGCTTGCCACCGCACGACAAGGCGCGCACTCCTCGTCTGAAACCACTTCCCGAAAAGACCGCGCTCTCAGGCTGCACCGCATAGTTTCCTGAAAAGCTCGCTGGCCACCTTCTCCGGCGCATCCGCACCGCCCTCGGCCTGGCCCTCCGCGGGAGGTTTGCCCAGCTCGGAAAAAAGGATGCCGCGCATGAAAATGCGGCCGTCGCGTAACTCCGTCTGCACTCCGACCGGCACCGAACAGTCGCCGGAGAGCAGTCGCTGCAACTCACGCTCTGCGCGAATCGCCGTCATCGTCGCCGGGTGATTGATCCGCGCGAGCACCCCGCGCACGGCCTCGCGATCCGCGCGAATCTGAAGCGCGATCGCGCCCTGCCCGATCGCGGGCATCATTTTTCCGGCGAGCGACGTCGCATGCCACTTGCCGCCGTCGAATTTCAAAATCTCCCGCTCCAAATCCAGCTCGCAGCCGAGCCGCCGCAGCCCGGCCTCAGCGAGGACGATCGCGGAAACCTCCGCACGCTCGCCGAGTTTCCGCAGCCGCGTCGGCACATTCCCGCGCCATTCCCCGATGACAATATCGGCCCGCAGCCAGGCGATCTGCCGCGCGCGGCGCACACTGCTTGTGCCCACATGCGCGCCGTGCGGCAGCGCATCGAGACCGCCCGCGGTCTTGCTCACGAGGATGTCCGCAGTCGGCGCGCGCTCCAGCACGGCAGCGATTTCAAGCCCATCCGGATTGTGTCCGGGAAGATCTTTCAGACTGTGAACCGCGACATCAATCCGCCCCTCGATCAGTGCGTCCTCAAGTTCGCGCGTGAAGAGTCCCTTCCCTCCCGCCTCGCCGCGCGTGAGCAGATTCAGATCGAGTTTCTGATCGCCGCGCGTGATGAAAATCTCGCGCTCTGTGCACAGTTCCGGGCACGCGACGCGCAGTGCCGCGTCGGTGAGGTCCACCTGCGCGAGCGCGAGCGCCGAGCCTCGCGTGCCGATCTTCAGGACGTTCACTTCGCGCCCTCCGGGTGCATTCCCGCGGGTCCGCCAAAGCCGTGATGCGGCACGGCCAGCCACTTTGAAAATTCCGCGACGTGCCGCTCGATCATTTCCTCGCACCGCACGAGTTCCTGCCGGCGCACCGACATGCTCTGCTCGGCGAGGCCTTGCAGCGCATCAATGTCGTAGAGATACACGCCTTCGATGTCGTTCACGCTCGCCTCGATGTCGCGCGGGACCGCGAGGTCTATGCAAAAAAGCGGGCGATCCTGACGGCGCGTCATGAGCGGCGAAATCTTCGCGCTCGTCACCACCGCGTGCGGCGCACCGGTCGAGCCGATCAGGATGTCCATCGCGTCGAACTCGCGCTCCCACTCGTCGAAATGCACGGCGCGTCCGCCGAGCATTTCCGCGAGCGCCAGCGCGCGCTCGTGCGTGCGGTTCGAGACGAAGATCGCTTTTGCGCCACGCGATTGCAGCGCCTTCGCGGTCATCTCCGCGGTCTCGCCGGCACCGAGCACCATCACGTTGCACGCATTGAGCTTTCCGAAGATTTTCTCCGCGAGTTCCACTGCCGCGCTGCCGACGCTCACTGCTCCACGAGTGATGCTCGTCTTCGTCCGCACCTCCTTCGCGACGTTGAAGGCGCGCTGGAAAAGCTTGTTCAGCGTGCGCGAGGTCGCGCCGGCGGCCTGCGCGGACTGGTATGCCTTTTTCACCTGCCCGAGGATTTCCGTCTCACCTAGCACCATGCTCTCGATGCCGCTCACGACACGGAAG
>JANXZI010000305.1 GCA_025355595.1 Spartobacteria bacterium | reverse complement strand
GGCATCCACCAGATGGACATCGCGCGCTGGTTCATGGGCGAGCAGGCGCTGTCCCCGAAGATCTGGAGCGTGGGCGGACGGCTTGGCTACATTGATGACGGCGAGACGCCGAACACGATGTTCGCCGTGCATGAGTATGCGAAGGCACCGCTGATTTTCGAAGTCCGCGGCCTGCCCTCGAAGCCCGCGGCCGGCGGCGCGAAGGAGGACATGGACAAGTATCGCGGCAACGCTGGCGTGGGCGTGTACGTGCAGTACGAGGGCGGCCACATTGAGGTGCCGAGCTACACGGGCTGCGGCGCGTTCGACAAGGACGGGAAGCTGGTGAAGGCATTTGGGAATTTCAAGGTGGGGAAGGATGCGCCCGACAGCGCCAAGCCCGACGCTGGCGACCACTCGGACAGCCATCACCTCAACTGGAGCAAGGCCATCCGCAGCCGCAAGCCGACGCAGCTCAACGCGGAGATCCTCGACGGTCACTACAGCAGCGCGCTGTGCCACACGGCGAACATTTCGTATCAGCTCGGCAAGAAGCAGGCACCCGGTGCGATCCTCGAAAAGGTGAAGGCCAATAAGGAGGCCGTGGACAGCTACGAGCGGATGAAGGAGCACCTCGCCGTCAACGGCGTGGACATCGCGAAGGATCACCTGACGCTCGGGGAATTCCTGACGATGGATCCGAAGACGGAGAAGTTCATCGGCAACGCTGCTGCGGACAAGTTGCTCACGCGGGAATACCGCAAGCCGTACGTCGTGCCGGACGTGGCGTAGGCCGCACGCAAGCGTGCCCGAGTTTTCAGTCGCAGCCCGATTGATCCTCGCCGGACCATCGGGTGGCGATGGGCACCGTTTATTAGCACTGTATAAAAAGTCCAGTGGCTGCCAGGCTGCATCATCCGACTCACGGCAGGCGGATGCAGCACGAAGGAAAATGGGAGCACACGCTTCCGGCGTGTCTTTTGCCGCATCCTGCCGGAAAGATCCGCCGGACTGCGGCTGGCTTTATACGGAGCGTGACCACCTGCGCCCTGCGCTCTGCGCCCAGCAGGGATGCCGGACGCGGCACGCTGGAAGCACGCGCTCCCGTTTCCTGCGCCGTCCGGGAGCGCGCGTGCTTTTTACCCAGTCCCTTAGCGGGGTGTCTTCGCCTTCGGCTTGACGGTCTCGTCGGCTTTTCCGCCACCGGAAGTCTTCTCGGCGGCGAATTCAGCCTGCTTCTTCTCGGCCTTCGCCGCAGCGGCATCGGCCTGCTGGAGCTTCAGCGAGGCGGCGTTCATGGCTTCGTGAGCCTTATAAGTGGCGACCTCCGTCTTGCTTTCGGCCTTGGCAAGATCGCGGCGAAGTTCAGTGACGGTCGGCGACGATCCGGTAGTTGCCTTCTTGGACACAGCGTCACCCGTGCTTTCGGATTCCGACATCTTCTGCAGTTGCGTTGAGATGATTGCCTTTTTTAGGTCGAGTTCCTCGTTGCGTTTGGTCAGCGCATCTTTGGCCTTGGCATGGGCGGCACTGAGCAGGCTCAGCGCTTCCACCTTCAGCCGCTCGGCCTCCGCCCGCAGACCCAGCAGTTCCATATCCTGAGTGACGTTTTTCTTGCGACCCGCGAGCAGATCGATCTGGCTCTTCGTCTGGTTCACGGCATTGCCGACATCGGAGATGCTCTTCTCTACATCGCCCAATTCCTGCTGGCCCTGCTTCGCATCCTCACCCAGCCGGTCGAGTTCCGTCTGCATGGCGGCCCGCTTGCGTTCGGCCTGTTTTTTCTTGGCCGCTTCCAGCAGGACTTTCGCATTTCCCGGCTGGCCTTCCTCACTGACGGCGCGAGGCGCGGACGTGAAGGTGAGGAGGCAGCCGAGGCAGAGCGAGACGGCAGTCGGGCGGAGAATTTTCATCCGCCCCTGATACATCGGCGCTGACGGTTGGCAAGGGATTTGGCGCCAGCGTGACCACGGCCAGCTCACCGGGTTCCTTCGCCGACAAACGGATTTGTGCGTCGCTCAATTCCGAGCGTCGTCGCGGGGCCGTGGCCGGGGAGCACGCGCACCTCGTCGCCGAGCGGCCAGAGTTTTTCGCGGATGCCGCGCAGGAGCAGATCGTGATCACCGAACGGAAGGTCCGTGCGGCCAATGCTGCCGGCAAAAAGCACATCGCCGCCGAAAAGGATGCGCTCCTTTTCCTCGAAAAAACACAGGCTTCCGGGGCAGTGGCCGGGCACGAGGAGCACCCGCAGGTCGAGGCCGTCCACCGTGAGCTTCGGAGTTTCCTCGATCAGAAAATCGGCGGCGACCGTCTCGATCTCCCAGTTCATCCCGAAGCGCTTGAAGTAGCCCGGCTCGGTGAGCATCTCCGTGCCGTCCGCGTGGTAGCCGACGCGGCAGCCGTGCTCGCGGCGGATGGCGGCGGCGTCCCACACGTGGTCAATGTGCGCGTGCGTGAGGAGCAGCGTGCTCACGCGGAAGCCGCGCTTTTGCAGCCATGCGAGCGCGGTCTGCGGGGCATCGATGAGGATGCCGTGCGCAGGCAGGAAGAAGCAGTTCGTGTCAAAGATGCCGCCGGTGTGGGTTTCGATTTGCATGAAAGGGCGCGACCCTCGCGGGGCGGGGCGCGCATGTCCAGAGCGCGCGTGACGATGGACGGGCCTGACACATCACAAAACGATCTGATGCGGGAGTCGGAGCTTCGGCGCGTGAAGCGAGTCGCCTGCGGCGGGCGCAACTTCGAACACTTAACTCTTAACGTCGAACGACGTGCAATCCGGTGCCGGGATTGCCTATCGTTAAGAGTTAGGCGTTAGATGTCCGATGTTAAATGTTGAAAGCTTTTCCGGCGCATTTTTTGATGCCTCTGCACTCTGCCAGCGAATTTGCCTGCGATTCCCTTGCGATCCGGGTGGATTCTGCCAATCTCTCCGACCGTTTCACAATCCCATGAATGTCCTCCGCTGCCTCACCCTCTCGGTCGCAAGTCTCATCGCATTCACGCCGACCGTCCGGGCCGGCAGCGAGGCGGACTTCAAAAAAATCGCACCCAAGGTCGCGCAGACCGTTGGCGAACTCCTGGAAAAAGCGCACTACAGCCGCCGCCGGTTGGACGACACGGTGTCGAAGCAGTTCCTGAAAAATTATCTCGAGCGACTGGACTACAATCACCTGTTTTTCACGCAGAAGGACGTGGATGGTTTTTCCGCG
>JANXZI010000092.1 GCA_025355595.1 Spartobacteria bacterium | reverse complement strand
ACGAGATTTTCAGGAAAATCTTTTCAGAGTCTTCTGCCTGACAACAAAAGAAAACGATCCGCTAATGTGGGCGCACTACGGCGATCATCATAAAGGCGTTATGATCGGATTCGATACCCGCCATGCAGACTTAAATTCGGCTGAACAAGTTATTTACACCTCGATTCGTCCTCGTGCCGGGATCGAAGCGGAGCGAAGGATGTTTATGACCAAGAGTGAGGTATGGAAGGAGGAAGATGAATGGCGTTTGACGGCGGAACTTGCAAAATGCGAGGTCAAAATGGTTGGAGGCACGCCCATCTACATTCAGCGAATAAAGCGTGAGTGCTTCAGTTCCATTACTTTTGGCTGCAGAACAGAACCTGCGTTTATTGTCGCACTTATGAACAGCATCGAGCGATGGGGCTTGAGCCATTGCACAATCTCGAAGGCTCAGATGTGCGACATTACTTACAAGTTGCTCCTGAAAAGTGTTTTACCCTCACACTAAACTGAACTTACCTCACTATACCAAGCACCGCAAAGTGTGTAATGGAGGCTTAGGAGCATAAGACGCTGATATGGAAACAAACCAAGACCATTCGCTAATACCGCAAGAGGGGCGCGAATTAACGACGACGGCTGGGAGGAATCGCATTTTGGGCGAGATGGTGGAGCAGACGCTTGCGCTCGGGCGAGAGGAGGTGGTTGCCCAAACTCCCAAATTCAAGATTGGGGATTACATTTGGTGCGAGCCGGACTATCGCCAGATCCTCCTGTGGGCCGATGCCCTCAAGATAGAGCCTGCAAAGCTAATCGAAAAGCTCATCACGGGTGAAAAAAACTGGCTTTTAGGAGGAACCGTATTTCATGATGGGCGTATTCAGTCTCTTTCGTGGAACTTGGCTGAACTGCCTCTGTCCAATTTCATTAGCGTCGAAGGCCTTACCATTAGGAGCCTCTATTTATACGGTTCAGAACTGCTTGAAGCAGAAGACGGAGCAACAAGAAAGATTTTTTTACGTCTGCCAAGGCTTCAGAGCTTGTGTTGCAAACAATGTAAGATTGAGGAACTTACCCTCTCCAGTGCATTATACCTCACTTTGTTCTGGTGCGACGGAAACCGCTTCAAGAAACTGATTTTATTTGAGGCGCCGAATCTCACGGAGCTATACTGTAGCGATAACCAACTCACGGCTTTAAAACTTTCCTGTATTCCGAAACTTAGGAGGTTCAAATGCTCGAAAAACCAACTTACAGCACTGGAGCTTTCCCATGTTCCGGAACTAAGGAATCTCGAGTGCAGTGAGAACGAGATCACTGAACTTGACATCTCCCATGTCCCGAGCCTCAAAAGGCTAGGATGTGGAATGAACCAGATAACGAAGCTGGAGCTTTTTAATGTTCCGAAGCTCCTCATGCTTTGGTGCAGCAGGAACCAGATAAAAAGCCTTGATCTCACCAACGTCCCGCAGCTCGTCGAGCTTTCATGTGAACAGAACCAACTAACTGAGCTAGACATTCGCCCGCTGCCGTTTTTGGATGCGTTTGATTACGATGATCAAAGCGTGCGGTTGTTCCAGCGTCTCGATCAGCACTATTAAGCGATGACTCAATCCACATGGATTCTCCTCGACACGGAAACCACCGGCTTCGCCGCGCCAGTTTTCGTGGTCGAGATCGGTGCACAGCGAATGCGCGGATGGGAGCCGGAGGGCGCGCCTTTCCGCAAGCTGCTGAATCAGAACTGCGACATCCCGCCGGAAGCGTCACGGGTGCAAGGCTACACGCGTGAAATCCTGGAGCGGGACGGGGAACCGGCGGGCGCGGTGCATGAGGCGTTCCGTGCGTATGCGGGCGATCGGCCCTTGGTGAGTTACAATGCGGAATACGATTTGGATGCCGTGCTTTTGCCCGAGTGGAAACGGCTCGGCATCGCGCCCATCGGCAGGGCCGGGTTTTGCGCGATGCGGCTGGCACAGCGTCTCCTCGACCCGGTGCCCGCGGGGAACTGCAAGCTGCAAACGCTGCGCCAGTATTACCGTCTGCCGGAACGGGGCGCGCACACGGCGCTGGGTGACGTGGAGACCGTGGCGGACCTGATGGCGAATGTGCTGCGCCCCATCGCCGGGCAGCGCGGGCTGGACACGTGGGAAAAGCTCACGGCCTTCGCCAGCGAGGAGTGGTATCCGAGCCGGATCGCATTTGGGAAACACAAGGGGCGCTGCGTGTGGGATGCGAGGGAGGATGCGACGCTGCGGGCGTGGCTGGAGTGGCTGGCAAAGTCCTCGAATGAGCGGAGTGCAGGCATGGGGCGCTGGTATTTGCGGAATCTGGAGCAAGGCGCGCAGACGGAGGGCGGCTTCGCGTGGAGCGCGGCAGACGCGCAGCGTGCCGATGCCCAAGGATCGTCATCGTCATCGGTGACAGCGGC
>JANXZI010000192.1 GCA_025355595.1 Spartobacteria bacterium | reverse complement strand
CGCGGCTCGGGCGAGACGACTTCGCGGATGGGCAGCGCAAATTTCCTCGCGAACTCCCAGTCGCGCTCGTCGTGCGCGGGCACGGCCATGATCGCGCCGGTGCCGTAGCCGGTGAGCACATAGTCGGCGATCCAGATCGGGATGCGCTCGCCGCTGACGGGGTTGATCGCGAACGCGCCGGTGAAGACGCCGGTCTTGTCTTTCGTGAGTTCGGCGCGTTCGAGATCGGACTTGCTCGATGCAGCGATGCGATACGCGGCGATGGCGTCCTTTTGCTCCGCGGTGGTGAGCGAATCCACGAGCGCGTGCTCCGGCGCGAGCACCATGTAGGTCGCGCCGTAGAGCGTGTCGCGGCGTGTGGTGAAGACGGTGATCTCGGGTAGGGCGGGTGTCCCACCCGCCGCGCCGGGTATCCTACCCGGCGCATCGGACGTCTGCTGGCGTTCGTTGTCCGACGGCGCGCGCGCGGGATCGCTGAGCGCGGGCCTTGTGGGATTCGACGATCCTGCGACGCCCGTTGTGCCGGGTAGAATACCCGGCACGGCGGGTAAAATACCCGCCCTACCCGAGGCATCCGCGATCTGAAATCTCACCTCCGCACCTTCGCTGCGGCCGATCCAGTTTCGCTGGTGAATCTTGATGCTCTCGGGCCAGTCGAGGCCGTCGAGTTCGTCAATGAGCCGCTGCGCATACGCGGTGATGCGCAGCATCCACTGGCGCATCGGGCGACGCTCCACGGGATGGCCGCCGACTTCGCTCTTGCCGTCAATGACCTCCTCGTTCGCGAGCACGGTGCCGAGTTCGGGGCACCAGTTCACCGGCGCATCGCTCACGTAGGCGAGGCGACTGCGTGTGAGCAAAGTCTCGCGAATGTTTGCGCGATCTTCGTCGCTCATCGAGACGAATGAGTCGTGCATGGCGAGCAGATACATATTTGTCACCCACTCCGCGCGACGCGAAGGCGCGACGGAAAGCGCATCATCGAGCAGCGCAATCGGCTGAGCTTTCTGAAGCTCGGGATCGAAGTAGCTGTTGTAGAGCTGGAGGAAAATCCACTGCGTCCATTTGAAATAGCCGGGGTCGGTGGTGTTCACCTCGCGCTGCCAGTCGTAGCCGAAGCCGATGCGCTGGAGCTGCGCGCGGAAATTCGCGACGTTCGCCTCGGTGGTCGCACGCGGGTGCTGGCCGGTCTTGATGGCGTATTGCTCCGCCGGCAGGCCGAACGCATCCCAGCCCATCGGGTGCAGCACGTTGAAGCCGCGCATTTTTTTGAACCGCCCGATAATGTCCGTCGCCGTGTAGCCTTCGGGATGCCCGACGTGCAGCCCCGCGCCGCTCGGGTAGGGGAACATGTCGAGCACGTAGTATTTTGGGCGCGTCGCGTCGAAGCCGGGCTCGCCGGGATTCGGGGTGTGAAAGGTCTGCCTCTCCGCCCACACGCGCTGCCAGCGTGGTTCGAAGTGGTCGAAAGGAAATGGTCTGCGTCGCTCGTAGCTCATGTCGAAAGGGCGCGGACTTTGGCGGCGTCGGGCGGGCTCGGCAATGCAGGAATCGGGGCGCAGAACGGTGCAGTGCGAAAGCGGATTTTAACGCAGAGGCGCAGAGGAAGCGGTGAGTTTCGCAGAGGAATGAGAATGATTTCCCCTGCGTGCCTCTCAATTTTTCTCCGTGCCTCTGCGTTAAGAAATGAAATCTTTGCGTCCTGTTCGGGTGAGCAGATGCCGTGGATGCGATGTTTGATTTGAAATGCGCGCTCAGACTGAGCACGGAGGACTCGAAACTCAGAATTCAGAATTCAAAATCCAAATTTAGCCCGCCATGCCCCGCCTGCTCATCGCCACGAAGAACGCACACAAGACCGCCGAAATCCGCGCCATTCTCGGCGACGCGTGGGAGATCAGCGATCTCACAGCACATCCCGAGATGCCCGCGCCGGACGAGACGGGCACGACCTTCGAGGAAAATGCACGCATCAAGGCCGAGGCCGCATCGCACGTTTTTCCCGGCATCGTACTGAGCGATGACTCGGGCCTCGAAGTGGATGCGCTCGGAGGCGATCCCGGGGTGGAGAGCGCCCTCTACGCGGGCACGCACGGCGACAACGCCGCGAATCGCGCGCGGCTGAAACGTGAGCTGATCGCATGCGCCGCGCCGCAGCCGTGGCGCGCGCGCTTTTGCTGCACGATGGCGATCGCGCAAGCTGGTCGCACCCTTGCGGTGTGCGACGGTCGGGTCGAGGGTCACATGATTTCCGAGGAACGCGGCGACGGCGGGTTCGGCTACGATGCGATGTTCATTCCGGACGGCTACTCGGAGACGTTCGGCATTCTTTCATCCGAGGTGAAAAACACGCTGAGCCACCGTGCGCGCGCGCTGGCAAAGGCGGGCGAGATCCTCGCTGGGTTGCGCGCAAAGTAGGCAGAGTCGAAACCACGCGCGGGCGAATGGAGCGCCGTGCATCCCGCCGACCACGTCCTTGCGCCGCAAGCCTGGTATTCTTCATGCCCTCCTTCACGGCGACGCACGGAGGAAGGGACGCCGCGCGTGGTGTCATCGTGGTCGCCGGGACGGGCCGCGCCCCATGCTCCCCGCGCCGGGTTGAAAACCCCGTCTCCATTGCCAGACTGGAAAACCCCGCCTGCTTTGAAAAAAGCAAAACGCGCGAGGGCTTTCGCACCTCGCGCGCTTGTGAAAGGAAACGTTCCGGCTCGAAAACCGGGTGATTCCAAATGTGAGGAGACTACTTGATCTCGACCTTCGCGCCGGCGGCTTCGATCTTCTTCTTGATCTCTTCGGCTTCGGCCTTGGTCGCGCCTTCCTTGATGGTCTTCGGAGCGCCCTCGACGAGAGCCTTGGCTTCGGCGAGCCCGAGGCCGGGCACTGCGGCGCGGACTTCCTTGATGACGTTGATCTTGTTCGGGCCGCACTCCTTGAGCACGACGTCGAACGCGGTCTTCTCTTCGGCGGGTGCTGCGGCTGCGCCGCCGCCACCTGCGGCGGGTGCGGCTGCGGCCACGGGTGCCGCGGCGCTCACGCCCCACTTGGTTTCGAGCTGTTTGACGAGGTCAGCGACTTCCAGGACGGTGAGTCCGCTGAGTTGGTCAACGATGGTGTTGATGTCTGCCATGATGTGTTTGTTTTCTTGCGGTGTCGTCGCCACCCGAGGCTTCGGATGAATTAAGGCCGGCTGCCACCAGCCCGACGAGGAACCATTTTTGGTTTGTTTTTCCCTCCTGGTCCGGGCGGCCTCGCGGCAGCCCGACCGTCTCCCGCCGGATATGGCAGTGGCAGGAAAAAGGGCACACAATCTGGTGGAGCGCCCCGCCATTGGCAAGCGGGAGTTTTGAAAAAAGCGGGCGCCCGCAGTGCCACCACCCGCGACTCGACTCGAGGATGTGCGGCGTATTTTCCCGTGAGCGACTCCGGGACAAAATTGACGGCTCATTTTTCCAAAACGGCAAACACCCGGATGCGGGCCACAGAAAAAGTTGCCATCTGCAAAAGCATGTGCTTTTCTCCGCGTCCCAAATCGGGAATGCAGCCGTAGCTCAACTGGATAGAGCATCTGACTACGAATCAGAAGGTTTGAGGTTCGACTCCTCACGGCTGCACCATCCGGCGACTCCGCCGGCGGCTGGTCGTCAATCACGGTGCCCGTCGCGTCTTTTTATGCGCAGCCGATTTCCATCCATCGGCAGCTCCGCACGCTTCCGCTCACGCCTGCTGGTTCCATGCGAGCAATCCGTCCGCGGCGGCTTTGATCGGTGCGTCGAGGTTTGCATCAAGGTTTGCGAGCAGCGGGAACAGCGGGCCGGTCTCCGCGATGGCGGCGAGCGCGACGGCCTGATGCAGCACCGGGATGGGCCCGTGGGCATTGCGCAGCGACTCCAGCGAATTGAACCGCTCGCGGATTTTTTCCGCCGTCGCAAAATCACCGGCTTGCAGTGCGCGCAGCATCTCCTGCGAGCGACGCGGCGCGACGCACACGCAGCCGGAGGTGAATGCGCGGACGCCGAAGTTTTTCCAATGCGCCATCACAGGCTGCTCGCCGATTCCGCTGACGATCATGTTCGGATCCACGTTGTCCACGATGCCGCGCAGCAGCGGATCGACCGCCGGGTCGGGCCGCACGACCGCGTATTTGATCCACGAGATGACACCCGCAGCGACGAGCGCCTTCACGACTTCGACGGTCACGTATTTTTCGTCCTTTACGTACAGCACCGCGGGAATGCCGGCGCGCTCGACGAACTTCATCACCGCGACACGCACGCCTTCGGGCGAACTGACGGCGACCGTCGGCAGCACCATCGCGGTCGGAAATTTCCGCGTCTTCAGAATCGCTGCCTGATCCATCATCGTGCCGAAATACGGCCCGACCGACGGCACAACCCACGAGTCCGGCGCGGCCTTCTCCGCGAGCACGTCGAGCGTGTCGGCGTATTCGCTCGGCGCGAGGTTGTAGAAGTTCGCATTGCCGCCGTAGAGCAGCGTCGTCACACCGCCCGCCTCGATGTGGCGGATGAGCTTCGCATTTTCCGCCGGGCACACTTTGAGCGAGGCGTCCCGGCACAGCGGCGGGACGGAAATCACGGAGCGGTGGAGGTCGGTCGGGGCGAATGAGGTTTTCATCAGTGGATTTCGGGTTCGGTGTCGGCGGGGCCGCGGTGGAGAAAACGGAAGTCGCAGCCTTCGTCGGCTTGCGTGACTTCGTTCAGGAAGAGCGAGGTGAAGCCGCGCGTCGCGTGCGGCGGGTGCGGTTTCCATGCGGCCTTGCGCGCGGCGAGTTCGGTGTCGGAAATGTTTACGTCAATCCGCCGCGCGGCGACATCAAGTGTGATCGGGTCGCCATCGCGCACGAGCGCGAGCGGACCGCCGATGGCGCTTTCGGGCGCGACATGCAGCACGCACGCGCCATAGCTCGTGCCGCTCATGCGCGAGTCGGAGATGCGCAGCATGTCGCGCACGCCCTGCTCGATCAGTTTTTTCGGAATAGGCAGCATCCCCCACTCCGGCATCCCCGGCGCGCCGATCGGCCCGGCGTTTTGCAGGACGATCACGGAGTCGGCTGTGACGGGTAGCGCGGGATCGTCAAGACGCGCGGCGAGGTCGTTGTAGTCGCGGAACACGACCGCAGGGCCGGTGTGCTTCATGAACCGTTCCTCCATCGCAGCGTGTTTGATCACCGCGCCGCGCGGCGCGAGATTGCCGCGCAGGATCGCCGTGCCGCCCTCGGTGGAGATTGCCTTGTCACACGGGCGGATGACCTCGGTGTTGTGAATCTGCGCACCGGCAAGATTTTCGCGCAGCGTCTTTCCATTCACCGTCCGCGCATCGCCATGGAGCAGCGGAAGACAGGCATCCTGCCTGTCAGGGCTGACGGGCGTCCCGCCTGACGAGGCAGGCGAGACGCCTGCCTGACGAGACAGGCTGGAAGCCTGTCCTACGAGGAGCTGCGCGAGCAATGCGCGCAGGCCGCCCGCGTAGAAAAAATCCTCCATCAAGAATCGTCCCGACGGCCGCAAGTCCGCGAGGCGTGGGGTGCGGCGCGAGATTTCGTCGAACAGCTCCAGCGGCAGCGGCACGCCTGCGCGACCGGCCATCGCGATGAGGTGGATGATTGCATTCGTCGATCCGCCGAGCGCCATGTCGGCGACGATCGCGTTGTGGAATGACTCGGCGGTGAGGAACTGCGCGGGCCTGCGATCGAGCCACACATTTTCCACGATCTGCCGGCCAGACTCCGCGGCCATGCGCCAGTGCGACATGTCCGCAGCGGGGATGCTTGATGCGCCCGGCAGCGTGAGGCCGAGCGTCTCGGCGATGGCGGTCATCGTCGCGGCGGTGCCCATCGTCATGCAGTGGCCGTGCGAACGTGCGATGCCGTCCTCGATTTCGCACCACTCCTCCTCGCTGAGTTTGCCTGCGCGTTTCTCGTCCCAAAATTTCCACGCGTCGGAGCCGCTGCCGAGCACCTGGCCGTGCCAGTTCCCACGCAGCATCGGGCCGCACGGCACGAAGATGAACGGCAGTGCCGCGGAGGTCGCGCCCATGATGAGCGCGGGCGTGGTCTTGTCGCAGCCGCCGAGCAGCACCGCACCGTCAATCGGCTGTGAGCGGAGCATCTCCTCGGTCTCCATCGCGAGCAGGTTGCGATAGAGCATCGCGGTCGGCTTCATGTACGTCTCGCTCACCGCGAGTACGGGCAGTTCGACCGGCATGCCGCCCGCCTGCAGCACGCCGCGCTTCACGTGCTCGACGAGGACCTTGAAATGCAAATGACACGGCACCAGTTCCGACCACGTGTTGAGGATCGCGATGACGGGCTTCCCCTCCCAATCCGCCGGCGCCAGACCCATCTGCCGCACGCGCGAACGGTGGCCGAAGCTGCGGAGATCATTCGGCCCGAACCAGCGGAAGGAACGGAGTTGCTCGGGAGTGAGACGCGTTTCGGTGGGCATGGGAACGGGATTTGTTATCAGCGCGGCATCAAGTGCGAAGCGGGAAATGCGCAGGGTCTTGATTTTGTCGGCAGGAATAAGTCGCCCTACGTCTCGCATCCGCGCCGTACTCAAAAAAAAGAAGGAGCGCCTTTTGGCGCTCCCTCTGTGAAAATTTACTGTGGTGGTTTTTTCTTTGTTGGATTGAACTCAGGCGACTTAATGCACTGGCAGAAGCGCGGTCGTTCGTTTGCGACCCGCATTGCGGTAGAACTCTCCGATCTTGACATAATCGGCCACGGTAAAACCGGGCGCGATACGGAACCGGCCGAAGTCGGCGAGCACTTTCTGGATGCCGTGCTCTCGCAGGGCGTCGTCGACTTTTTCGGCGGTCATAAATTTCATTATAAATTCACCTCCTTCCAAGCCTCGTTGGCTTCTTGGGTGAATACGGTTGAAGTAAGCAGTTTGGCCGCCAACCATTCCAAACTTTTTTTCAAAAGCGTGGCACGCTCCTCAGTTTCGTCCCTATCTCCGGGAACGAACCAGATGTTAAAAACCATCGTCTCCACGGTCGCAGCGGTCAGGTAATCATTGACCGCCGTCAGGCCAAAGAACTCTGCCTCTTCGGCGGACTTCATCTGACCGCGCACTTTCCGGCCAGTGACGCCGACGATGACAGCCGTAACGGCTGCCTGCTCGCACAACCACTTCTCGAACTCGTAGCGATGGTTGGACAGGGTCCCAATGATTTTTCTTCGACAGCG
>JANXZI010000126.1 GCA_025355595.1 Spartobacteria bacterium | reverse complement strand
GGCGCGCGTCCTGCGCGGCACCCGGCGGATGATCCCAGGCGTTCCGGATGCCAGCGGCGTTCGAGTGTATTCCGCGGGACGCGGAATACGGCAGGCGGGACGCCCACCCTACCCGAGGCACGCCGCCCTGCTTCGTCGCGCATCGGGCATCATATTTCCGAATGACCGTATGACAGAGCACGTCATTCGATCCAGTCTGCCAAATGTCGCCATGGCCAGAGGCGGTCGTCGGAAGCAGCACTGCGATCTGTAATTTCCTCATGTCGCGAATGGCCGTTCCGCCTGCGCATGCACAATTTCTCCGCCGCACGGGAAATATTCCCAAATACCCGGCGGCATTCCGCCTTTCCCATTTTGCTTCACCATTCCAATCCACCATGAAAACCCCGCTCGCCCTGATCCTCGCAACGCTTTCCGCCGCCGCATTCGCCGGCGACTACCCACGCACGATTTTTTCCGACGACTTTTCCAGCGGCAGCTTTGGCCCGCGCTGGGGGCACTACAAGAGCGGCAGCGTGGTGAAGGACGGCATGCTCGTGGGCATCACGCCGGAAGGCTCGGACCACTCGGCGGTGGACAACGTGAAATTCGAGGGCGAACGCGACCTCGAGGTGTCGGTGAAGTTCCGTTTCGTGAGCGACAAGGCGAAAAGCTTCAACGTGTGGTTTGACGACAAGGACTACAAAGGCTCGCACGCGGGGCACATCTGCCAGGCGAGCATCAGCCCGAAGAGTGTGAATCTTTCCGACGCGAAGACCGGCGGCTTCAATCTCGAAGGCGGCCTTTACGACCGGAAAAAAGCGAACCAGCTCACGGCGGATGACAAGAAAATGCTGGCCTCCAAAGCGAAGGCTTTCCCGGTGGATCTGAAACTGCAAGGCTGGCACACGCTTTCGATCACGACGAAGGGCGAGGAGATCGCGGTGAGCATTGATGGAAAGGCTGTCGGCTCGTTCACGTCCGAAGGCGTGGGGCATGATCACAAGACGCTCGTGAGCCTCACGACCAATCAGGTGGACGTGAACTACGACGACTTCAGCATCAAGGGCACGGCGAAGAAGTGACGCGCGGCGCAGGGGCGCGCGATAACCGTAGCCGCGCTTGTCAAAGCGCGGGCAGACTTTTCACACTTGGCGAATCAGCCCGGTCTTTGACAAGCGCGACGATGTGAAAGTGAACGCTGGCTTTCCCATCGGCGCTGCACCATTTCCACCGGAGACCCATGGCACTCAAGGCGATCATTTACAAGGCGACCGTCCAACTCTCTGACATAGACCGCGGTGTGTACGGCGACCACTCGCTGACCATCGCGAGGCATCCCTCCGAGACGGACGAACGCCTGCTCATCCGCCTGCTCGCCTTCGCGCTGAATGTGCCGGAGGACGACGCGCACGGCACGCTGGAATTTGCCAAGGACATGTGGGACGTGGACGAGCCGGCGCTCTGGCAGAAGGATCTCACCGGCCAGATCATCTCGCACTGGATCGAGGTCGGGCAGCCTGATGAAAAGCGGCTGCTGCGCACCACCTCGCGCGTGGACCGGGTGAGCGTGTACAGTTTTGCGTCGAGCACGCCCGTGTGGTGGAAGGCCACCGAGTCGAAGCTCACCC
The DNA here is from genome assembly GCA_025355595.1 of Spartobacteria bacterium. Classification (GTDB taxonomy): domain Bacteria; phylum Verrucomicrobiota; class Verrucomicrobiia; order Chthoniobacterales; family Chthoniobacteraceae; genus SXWH01. The sequence goes on along the minus strand of JANXZI010000126.1, from coordinate 1,240 downwards.
GCGCGCAGAACCTGACAGTCTGGCAGATCCCTTCCGAGCAAAGCAAGGCACTCGCCGCACTCGCGCAGCGCACGATGGAATTGCAGGTCACCGTGCAGGATGGCGCGACATGGATCGGCGACGGCACGCGATCCATCGAGGTCTCGCCCGTGCGGCTGTGTGGTGCGGCGTAGCGCCGATTCGTCGGCCCCGCGCGCGCCGTGACAGGGCCGGTGGGCGGAATTCTTCCGCGGTGCGCTCAATGAGTCCGATGGGCGAAGCGCGGAACCGAACTCACGCTCGGCGCCACTTTGGACATCGCTTCCGGTCGCACGCCTCCTTGCCGACGAATCGTCGGCGCGACGCTTGCGCCGTTCGCTGCGCCATCAGCACGACCGGAGCATTGCGCTTTCAAACCCCGAAAATCCATGAGAGAGAATGCGTGTCGCTTTTCTCCCCACCCCACAACTCGACTGCCATGAAAAAGGGACCGCTCTCCGCGAAGCAAATCGCCGCGTATCACCGCGACGGCTACATCATCGTGCGCCGGCTCTTTGACCGCGAGGAGATCGGTCTCCTCAGCCGCGCGGCGCACGAGGATCGCGTGCTGGATCAGCACTCGTTCAGTCGGGACGACGGCACGGGCGCGAAGGTGCGGCTCTCACTTTGGAATCACCCCGGCGACGGCATCTACGGCATGTTCGCGCGATGCCGGAAGCTCGTGAATCCGGTCGAGCAACTTCTCGGCGACGAGGCGTATCACTACCACTCGAAGATGATCATGAAGGACGCGAAGGTCGGCGGAGCGTGGGCGTGGCATCAGGACTACGGCTACTGGTATGAAAATGGCGTGCTCACGCCGAATTTGTGCAGCGTCTCCCTCGCCGTGGATGCAGCCACGAAGGAAAATGGCTGCATGCAGGTGCTCAAGGGCACGCATCACATGGGCCGCGTGGATCATGTCCTCTCCGGCGACCAGGCGGGCGCGGACATGGAGCGCGTGCGCGAAGCGATGAAGCGATACGAACTCGTGTACTGCGTGATGCAGCCGGGCGACGCGCTCTTCTTCCACTCGAATCTGCTGCACGCCTCCGCGCGGAATGATTCCGACAAGCCGCGCTGGTCCATGATCTGTTGCTACAATGCGAAGGGGAACAATCCGTACAAAGACGCGCATCACCCTCGCTACACGCCGCTGAAAAAAGTCCCGGACGCCATGATCCGCAAGGTGGGCATCACGCGGTTCGCCGATGACAAATCG
>JANXZI010000085.1 GCA_025355595.1 Spartobacteria bacterium | reverse complement strand
GCGAAGAGGACGGTGTGATCGCCGACGACGTCGCCACCGCGGATCGCGTGCATGCCGATTTCCGTCTTCGTGCGCGCGCCCACATCGCCGTGGCGTCCGTGGCGCACGTCCTTGTTGTATTCGAGATTGCGGACTTCGGTGAGGATCTCGGCGAGGTTTTTCGCAGTGCCGCTCGGCGCGTCCTTTTTCAGACGGTGATGCGTCTCGGTGATCTCGATGTCGAAGTCCGCCCCGAGGATTTCCGCGGCCTTGCGTGCGAGCCAGTACAGCGCGTTCACGCCGGTCGAGTAGTTGCCGGAAAAGACGATCGGGATTTTCTCCGACGCCGCGCGGATCGCCGCGACCTCCGCATCGGTGTGGCCGGTGGTGCCGATGACGAGCGTCTTCTTTCCCGCGACGCACGCGGCGAGCACGGCTTCGCACGTCGAGTGATGGGAGAAATCAATCACAGCGTCGCTCTGCGCGAGGCCTGCGGCGAAGTCATCGCCGACATCCACGGTCGCACCGATGGAGAGCGCAGGATTTTCCGCCGCGCACGCGATGAGCATCTGGCCCATGCGGCCCCGCGAACCATTGATGAGGAGGCGCACACTCATCTACTTGAGAAGTCCGACGCCCTTCAGCGTGGCGCGCAGCTTTTCCTGACTCGCGGTGGCGAGTTCGCAGAGCGGGAGGCGCACAGCGGCGGTCATGCGGTTCTGCCACGCGAGCGCCTGCTTGATGGGCGCGGGGTTGCTCTCGATGAAGATGTCCTTGAACAGCGCATACCAGTGGAAGTGCAGCCGCTTCGCTTCGTCGAAGCGTCCGGCATTCGCCGCGGAAACGAGTGCGCCGACTTCGGCGGGGATGACATTCGATGCGACGCTGATCACGCCGCACGCACCTGCGCTGATGAATGGCAGCGTGAGCGAGTCGTCGCCAGAGAGAATCTCGAATGCGTCCGGCAGCGCAGCGCGCAATGCACTCACGCGCTCGACAGTTCCGCCTGCTTCCTTGATGGCGACAATGTTTGCGCAATCGTTCGCGAGCCGCACGCAGGTCTCCACGGCGATCTCCACGCCGCAGCGTCCGGGGATGCTGTACAAAATGATCGGCAGCTTCGTTTTCTCCGCGATGGCGCGGAAGTGGCGGTAGAGGCCTTCCTGCGTGGGCCGGTTGTAATACGGCGCGACTTGCAGCATCGCATCCACGCCGAGTGTTTCACTTTCGATCGTCAACTCGATTGCCTCGCGCGTTGAATTCGAGCCGGTGCCCGCAATGACTTTCGTGCGGCCTTTCGCCGTCTGCACGGCGAGTTCGATCACGCGAAGGTGCTCGGAATGATCGAGTGTGGGCGATTCGCCGGTGGTGCCCACGGGGACGATGCCCGTGATGCCTCCGGCGATCTGCGCTTCGATGAGGCTGGCGAATGCGGCCTCGTCGAACCGGTCGTTGCGGAATGGAGTGACGAGAGCGGTGTGTGTCCCTGCAAACATAAGGGCGCGGGTTTTAGGCCCGGGCGCGGGTGAGGGCAAAGGGATTCTTGCTGCGACGCGGGAGTCGTGTCCCGTGAGGTGTCATTGCAGTCGGGGATGTGACTGGTGAAAGGGAGCACACTCCGCGTGGATTTGAAAATCCACTCACAATTCACCAGTCACCAATCACAGCCTCAAATGGAAGCATGCCCGCGCTTTGACAAGCGCGGCTACGAATTCCTACGCGACTTCGACGGCCTTCTCGGAACGTTTGCGGGCATTTGCATCGAGGACTTTTTTGCGCAGGCGCAGGCTCTTTGGCGTGACTTCCACGTATTCGTCCGGCGCGATGTATTCGAGTGTGCGCTCGAGGCTGAGCTTCATCGCGGGCGGCAGGGCGATGCCTTTGCCGTCGCCTTGCGAACGCATGTTCGTGAGCTTCTTCGCGCGGCAAGGGTTCACCGGCATGTCCTCGTTGCGGCTGTTTTCGCCGACGATCATGCCCTCGTAGATTTCCTCCTGCGGATCGATGAAGAGGCGTCCGCGCTGCTGGATGGTGTCGAGTGCGTAGGCCGTGCTGGTGCCGGTCTCCATGCTCACGAGCACGCCGGTGCCGCGGTTTGGGATTTCGCCCTTGTGCGGGCCGTAGCCGTGGAAGAGCGCGCTGATGATGCCGACGCCCTTCGTCACATTCACGAGCACGGTCTCGAAGCCGATGAGCCCGCGCGTGGGGATGATCGCCGTGAGTTCCACGCTGTGCGGGTGATGCTCCATGTTGGTGATCTCCGCCTTCCGTCCGGCGAGGTTCTGCATGATCGTGCCGAGGT
>JANXZI010000079.1 GCA_025355595.1 Spartobacteria bacterium | reverse complement strand
GGATTTCGTGAAGCGCGAGATGGGCAAGTGCAAGTCGCAGTTCAGCCGCACGTTTGGGGGGAAGGTATATTCCGCGGAGGAGCTTTCCGCGATCATCCTGCGGAAACTGAAGGGCGATGCGGAGAAATATCTCGGCGAGCCGGTGACGGATGCGGTCATCACGGTTCCGGCATACTTCAATGATGCGGAGCGCTCGGCGACGCTGGTTGCGGGGCAGCTTGCCGGGTTGAATGTGCTGCAAATCATCAACGAGCCGACCTCGGCGGCGCTGGCCTACGGACTGGACAAGCTGGATCAGGATCAGACGGTTTTCGTGTTCGATCTGGGCGGCGGGACGTTCGACGTGACGATCATGCGCATCGAGGGGATGCACATCCGCATGCTGGCGAGCAATGGCGACCACCGCCTCGGTGGCAAGGACTGGGACGACATCATCGTGAACTGGATTGCGGACGAATTTGACAAGCAGCACGGGGAGAATCCGCTGCTCGACCTCCAGAGCTATCAGGACCTCTACAATCGCGCGCTGACGGCGAAGGTGCAGCTCTCCACGCGCCAGAAGACGACCCTGGTCCACAACTACAATGGTCGCAGCGTGAAGCTCGATCTCACGCGGGAGATGTTTGAGGAGCGCAGCCGGCACCTCTTGGAAAAGAGCAAGGCGATCTGCGAGATCGTGATGCAGGAGGCGAACATGAAGTGGGACCAGATCGATCGCGTGCTCCTCACCGGCGGCATGACGCGGGTGCCCTCCGTGCGGCAGATGATCAACGACCTTTCCACCCGCCCGACGGCGGATGATGTGAGCCCGGACGAGGCCGTCGCGATGGGCGCGGCGATCCAGGCGATGCTCTCGATGCTGCGGCAGGAGGACGAAAGCGGTGAGCACAATATCGCGCAGGAGGTGCGGGATCAGTTCTCCGCGGCGGATGGATCGCTCATCAAGGTCACGAACATCACCACGCATACGCTCGGGGTGGTGCTCTGGGACGATGACAAGGTGGAGGAATACGTCTTCCCGATGATCCCGAAGATGACGCCAGTGCCCGGGGAGATGAAGAATTCCTTCGGCACGGCGAAGGCGAACATGAAGAACGCGATCATCCGCGTGGTCGAGGGTGAGAGCAGCATGCCAGGCGAATGCACGCCGCTCGGCATCTGCGACGTCGAGCTGCCGCCATTTCTGCCAAAGGGATCGCCGGTGGAACTCACTTACCGCTACAATGAAAATCAGGTGCTCGAGGTGGTCGTCGAGGCGTACGGCCGGACGAGCCGCGTCTCCATCGCGCGGAACACCGGGCTGGCGGAAGATGAAATCGGTCTCGCGACCGCCGACCTCTCCACACTGACCATCACGTAAGACCGGATGCCGACTGTCCGCGCCTGAGCCCAAAGCCGTGGCACTACCGAATCCCATCCCCGACAATCCGAGCCGCTGGGCCGACTGGAAGAATTACAGTTCTCCCAATCTCTACGCGCGGCTGTGCCTCGATTTTTCCTCGAATGCGACCGCGGAAATCATCGAGGATCACTGCCGCCGCATCCTCGTCTGGTGGCAGAAAAAGCTGCCGCTGAAGAACCAGCCGAGCAACCCACTGGCGCAGATGCTGCGCGGGGGGCTCGATGACGCGCCGCAATTTCTCGCCGAGGCGCGAACGAAGCTGCTGGATCCGAAGGAGCGGGGGAAGATTGATGCGGAACTCCACGGCCAGCTCCTCGGAAATGCGCTCGAGGAATTCCGGAAACTCCTGGACTTCACGCTCGCCGACAAGCGCCTGAGCAAGGAGAGCGAGGACAAGCTCCGCATCGCCGGCGAGGGGCTGGGGCTTTCCGAGTCGGACCTTGATGGGGCCATCGAGGCCGCACTTCTGACGAAGGGCGCGGCGCGAGTCGCGGTGCCTACGCCGCCCGAGCCTACTCCGCCGCCGGAGCCGTTGGCCATGCAGGCGCCGGCACCGTCCTTCGCTGCACCTGCGGCCTCGGGCAGCCCGGCGGATGAATTCCGCCGCATCCTGAAAATGTCGCGCCTCTGCCTCGACGGCGATGAGATGAGCGACGATCAGCGCGACGCGATGTGCAATCTCGGCGAAAGTCTGGGCCTCACGGGAGGGCAGGCGGAGGATCTCATTGACGAGTACCTCGAACAGATGACTGTCGGTCCGATCGCGCCGCCGGCAAAGCATGCGCCGCCCGTCCCTCATCGCCAACCGGCGCATGCCACGGCCCCCAGCCCCACGCGCGCAGGTGCCGCCACGACGGCACTGACGCCGGTCGCGAGCCGACCCGCCGCGCCCGCGGTGAAAAAGGAAGCGCCGATCGAGATCAATATTTCCCCCGCCGCGCTCGCGAAGGAGCGGCAGAAATTCCCGAATTTCGTCAGCCCCATCGTCGCGGATCTGTTTCTCATCCCGAGCGGAAGATTCGTGATGGGGAGTCAGGATGCCCACGCGCAGGCAAATGAATCGCCACTCACGCCCGTCGTCGTATCCTGCTTTTACATGGCCCGGCTGCCGGTCACGAATGAGCAGTTCGAGATGTTCGATCCCACCCACGGGGCGAAGCGTGCACCTTGGGCGGATGGCAAGCATCCCGTACTCTACGTGAGCTGGAATGAGGCGGTGGCATTCTGCCAGTGGCTCAGCAAGCGCGAGCGCAAGAGCTACCGGGTCCCGACGGAGGCGGAGTGGGAATATACTGCCCGCGGCGGCGACGGGCGGATTTTCCCATGGGGGCCATGGAGCGGGTTGGGAACCATGGCGAATTTCGCCGATGCGAGCACGACTTTCCCGTGGCGAGATCCGGGCATTGACGATGGTTTCCCACACACGAACCCCGTCGGGAGTTTCCCCCGCGGAGCGAGCCCCTTCGGCGTCGAGGAACTCTCGGGAAACGTCTTCGAGTGGTGCCTCGATCCCTACGCTCCGTACAAGGGCAAGGAAATCCTGAACCCGCGCGGGCCGGAGAATGGCCGCCAGCGCGTGTACCGCGGCGGCTCGTGGAAATCGCGCATGTCGAGCCTCCGCACGACGGCGCGGGCATTCAATGAAGCCGCGTATCTCGCGAACGATGTCGGCTTCCGTGTCGTCTGCGAGTGTGCGTGAGTCATCGCTGGAAAATCAAAAAGCCCGCGGGTTTGTGAACCCGGCGGGCTTTTGATGAGTGAGGAATGCGGGGCGGAAAATGGCCGCATCCGCGGAGGCTAGCTCACGTTGAAACGGAACTTCGCTTTGGCGCGCTTGGCGTTGGCTTTCGCCTTGCGCTTGGTGCGTTGCGTGGGCGTCTCAAAGGCGCGCAAACGGCGAACTTCATCCATGATACCTTCTGACTCGAGCTTGCTTTTCAGCCGCTTGAGCGCGCGATCGATGGGTTCTCCTTTACGGACGGCAACTTCGGGCATTTTTAATCCTCCTGTCTGGTTGAGTGTTTCGGTGAGTGGTTTCCCTTGAAAAAGGGGCGTGAAACTAGGTGCCGCATCCGTGCGCGTCAATCACTCGTTTCCGCGGGATATTTCGCAGCATATTCGAGGCGGGGGAGTTGACCTGAGTGCGCTTGCCGCCTACCGTTGCCCGAAGCGAAAGCCCATGCAAAAACTCGATTTTCCCGAAGCGGTTGCGGTCCTCACAGAGTCAGACACGTCCTATCATGCCGACGCCTACTTTTTCCTGCGCGAAGGGCTCGACCACGCCGTGAAACTGCGCAAGCGCAAACACGGTGAGAGCGGCCACGTCTCCGGTCAGCAGCTCTGCGAGGGCATCCGCCAGCTCGCGCTCAAGGCATTCGGCCCGATGGTGCCGACCGTTTTTGAATACTGGGGCATCCGCAAGACGGACGACATCGGCGAGATGGTCTGGAAGCTGATTGACCTTGGTGTCTTCGGGCGCACGGAGAACGACTCGCGCGAGGATTTCAAGAACGTCTATTCCTTCCGCGAGGCATTCGTGCAGCCCTACCTGCCCGGCACTCCGCAGACCGTCGGGCGCAAGGCGAAACCCAGCGCGGAAGTGCGGAACTGACGCGATGGCGCGGCAATGGGCGGATGTTGTGCGGTCTTCGGATCGCGTGTGCGGCGCTTCAACGGAGGCGTGCGCGTGATGGATGCGTTGCTCCCGCCGCCGAGCGAGGCGCAGGTTCTGAAATTCGCGAATGGCCTCGAACTGATCGTCCTTGAGGACGATTCCGCGCCCGTCGCCAGCGTCCAGGCGTGGGTGCGCACCGGCAGCATCCACGAAGGGCGCTGGCTCGGCGCAGGCCTGTCGCATTTTCTCGAGCACATGCTTTTCAAAGGCACGGCCACGCGCGGACCGCAGGATTTCGCGCGGGCGATTCAGGAAAAGGGCGGCTACATCAACGCGTACACGTCGTTCGAGCAGACCGTGTACTGGGTGGACATCCCGTCGCGCAACGCGTCCGTCGCCGTCGAGTTGCTCGCGGATGCGGTGATGAATTCCACGTTGCCCGAGGCGGAGTTTGCCAAGGAGCAGGAAGTCATCCGGCGCGAATTTGCGATGGGCAACGACGACCCGGACACCGTCGCCGGAAAGCAGATGTTTGCGACGGCCTTCGCCGAGCATCCGTTCCGGCATCCGGTCATCGGCTATCGCGATATTTTCGACCGCCTCACGCGCGATGATCTCGATGCGTACTACCGCGCGCGCTACGTTGCGAACAACGTGTTCTTCGTCGTGGTCGGCGATGTGAAGGCCGAGGAAATCCGTGCGCAGCTCGGCGAGTTGTTCGCAGCGCACGCGCGCCGTCCGTTGCCCGATGTCCTCGTCCCGCGCGAGCCCGTGCAGATGGGCCGGCGCGAGCAGCACTCGGAATTCGACACGCAGCTCGCGCGCCTTGGACTCGCATGGCACGCGCCGGAAATCACGCACCGCGACGTGCCCGCGCTCGACCTGCTCGCGAGCGTGCTCGGCACCGGGCGCAGCGCGCGATTCTACCGCCGGCTCCGCGAAGGCCTCGCCATCGTCCATGGCGCGGATGCGTGGTGCTACACTTCGTCCACCGCGGGACTCTTCGGCGTGGATGCGGTGCTCGATGCGGACAAGGTCGAGCAGACCACGAGCGAAGTGCTGCGGATGCTCGGTGAAATCCAGCAGCACGGCGTGACCGGCGCGGAACTCGACAAGGCGCGGCGGCAATTTCTCAGCCACCAGTTCCACTCGCTCACCACGATGCGCGGCAAGGCCAGCAGCCTCGGCTCGAACTGGCTGCACGCGCGCGATGTGAATTTTAACCAGACCTACCTCACCGCGATCCAGCGCGTGACAGCGGATGAACTCATCCGCGTCTCCCGCGCGCATCTTACCGCGGAAAATCTCACTGTCTCCTCGCTCGTTCCGCAGCGCACCGCACCGAAGCGCGCTGCCGGCACCGCATCGCGACGGGCGGGCACGGTGGAGAAATTCACGCTCTCCAACGGTCTCCGCGTCCTCGTGCGCGAGGATGACCGCCTCCCGCTCGTCTCGATGGTCGCCACCTTCAGAAGCGGCCTGCTCGCCGAGACGCCCGCCGACAACGGCATCGCGCGACTCTGCGCACGCACGCTGCTGAAGGGCACGCGCACAAAATCCGCCGACGAGATTTCCGAGAGCATCGAAGCCGTCGGCGGCGCGCTCGGCTCGGACAGCGGGAACAACAGCGTGAGCCTCTCCGCGCGCGTGCTGCGTCCCGATCTTGCGCACGGCCTCGGACTGCTCGCGGACATCTTGCTTGGCGCCACTTTTCCCGCCTCCGCGCTCGAACGCGAACGCGACGCGCTGCTCGCGAGCATCAAGGCCGACGACGAGGAAGTCACCAGTAACGCCCGCAATCTTCTGCGCGCGCAGCTTTTTTCCGGCCACCCATTTGCGATGCCGCTCCTCGGGACGCCCGACTCGCTGGCCAAGCTGAAGCCCGCCGACCTCGTTGCATTTCGCGACCGCCATATCGTCGGCGCGAATGGCGTGCTCTCGATCTTCGGTGCCGTGAATGCGGGCGAAATCCGCGACCTTGCCGAGCGCGTCTTGGCCGCGCTGCCGGGTGGGACGCCGTCGTTGCAGAAAATTCCGCGGCCCGCTTTTCCCGCAAACAGCGGCGAGCACACGATCATCAAGCAGAAAGAGCAGGCCGTCATCATGGTCGGTTTCCCCGGCGTGGATTTGTTCAGCGAGGACGCGCTGGCGCTGGAGCTGATTGACGAGGCGTGCAGCGATCTCGGCTCGCGGATGTTCAACCGCATCCGCGAGGAGATGGGCCTAGCCTACTTTGTCGGCAGCAGCAACCTCACAGGCCTCGCGCGCGGTGCGTTCAGCTTCTACGTCGGCACGGACCCCGCGAAGATCGCCGAAGTGCGCGCCGCACTCGCGGATGAAATCCGCAAGCTCGCCGAGGACGGAATCACGCCCGCCGAACTCGAACGCTCGAAGGCCAAGCTCCTCGGCGCGCAAGCCATTCGCAACCAGAGCAACGACGCTCTCGCATTTTCCTGCGCGCTCGACGAACTCTACGGCCTCGGCGCCCGCCACTACGAGGGACTCACGCAGCGCGTCGAAGCCGTGACGCTCGCGGAAGTGCAGGCCGCCGCGCGCAAGTATTTCACGCAGGCGCACGTCACGGCGATCGTCCGTCCCGCGTAGGCGTGGGCGGGAGCCCCCGTTGCGCTCTCCCGAGCGCGCTTCCGCTCCGCGCCGTCCCGCCGCCTTCGCCCAGCCTCCCGCGCGAGGTTGGAAAACCTCGCCTACTTTGTTTCGCCAATCGCCACCACGCATGATTTTCTCCCCAACATGAAGCCTCTCATCTTCCTCCTCGCACTCGTCGTAATCGCGCTCGCGGACGACGCAGCGAAGCCGCCGTCGCCACGCTATGAGACGCGCGAACTGCATGACCGGAACGGCATCGGGAAATTCTACATGGGCCGCGAGATCGCGCACGTCATGGGCCACCAGGCCGCCGACTGGCTCGAGCGCCCCGAGCGCGAGCAGGAGGAGCGCACGGACAAGATGGTCGCCGCCCTCGGCCTGAAGCCCGGCATGGCCGTCGCCGACATCGGCTGCGGCACGGGCTATCTCGCGGAGCGCGTGGTGCCGCGCATCGCGCCCGGCGGCGTGGTGTACGGCGTGGACATCCAGCAGGAGATGCTCGATTTGCTCGTGAAAAAAATGAAGGCGAAAGGCATCGAAAACGTGAAGCCCATCATGGGCGAGGAAGCCGACCCGAAGCTCGAATGGGAAACCTGCGACATGATGGTGATGGTGGACGTGTACCACGAGTTCGAGTTCCCGTATGAAATGATCCGCAAGCTGATCTTCGGGCTGAAAAAGGGCGGCCAGATCGTGTTCGTCGAATTTCGCGGAGAGGATCCGAACGTGCCCATCAAGCTCGTCCACAAGATGACCGAGGCGCAGGTGAAGCGCGAGATGGCCGTGCATCCCGAACTCGAATGGGTGGAGACAAAGAAGGAACTGCCGCAGCAGCACATCATCTTTTTTCGGAAGAAGAAGTAGGTTTTGAAAATGAGTGCGCGGGTGAAGGTGGACCTTGCCAAAAAATTGATCAGCGCGCCTCCGGGTGTCGGCGGTGGCGGGAAAGCTCCGCGGTTCGTCTGGCGGAAGCTCACCGTCGTGAAATGGGAGGACGAGTGGATGGAGCGGCTCGTCTGGCTCGGGCAGCGGCTGGTGATGTTCACGCTGCCGAATTCGCGCGCGCTGCGCATCGAGGCATACCACGTCACGCGCGCTGAGGCGGATTTGCTCGTGTCGCAATTCGGCGGCACGGTGCGCGCCGCGCGTCCGCTCACGAAAAAAGATCTGGAACCGAAGCCGCGCCCGCCGCTGCGCGTGCGGGGAAAATTGCTCGTGGTCTCGACAGAAAAGGAACGCGCCCTCGCGGCAAAACAGCGCCCGAAAATCCCGGCGTTGCTCATCCCCGCCACGGTCGCATTCGGCACCGGCGAACACGCGACGACCGCGACCTGCCTGCGTCTGCTCGCCGATGTCGCGCACGAACTTCGCCGCAGCGAATGGGACGCGCTCGACCTAGGCACCGGCAGCGGAATCCTCGCGCTGGCCGCCCGCATTTTCGGCGCGCGCAAAGTTGAAGCCACTGATTTCGACGCGGTCGCAGTGCGCGTGGCGAAGGAGAATGCAGTCGCGAACAAAATCACCGGCGTGCGTTTCACGCGGTCCGATGTGCTGAAGTGGACTGCCCCGCGCCACTGGCCGGTCGTGCTCGCAAATGTCTTCAGCACCACGCTCATCGCCGCCGCGCCGCGCATTGCGGGCGCGGTCGAAAAGGGCGGACGCCTGATCCTCAGCGGCATCCTGCGCACGCAGGAGCGCGAGGTGCTCGCCGCATTTTGCAAGCAAGGCTGCCGCCTCGAACGCGCCGTGCGCAAAGGCAAGTGGGTGACACTGCTCACGCGTCGCATGTAGCCGCGCCCGTGAGAGCGCGGGCTCGCATTGCATTGCGGCCTGCGGGTGGCTTCCGGTTTTTGAAAATCGAGCGTGCGTCGGAAAATCAGCCCGCGCTTTCACAGCGCGGCTACGGCTCGCAATCCACCCAGCGCACGAGCGGCGCGAGGACAGGCTGGCCGTCGTGGTGCCAGTCGAGCGGCGGCGACTGCATCTTCCCGATGGGGCAGATGCGCGAGAAACCGAGCGTCGCGGCGAAGTCGCGGTTCGCGGCGTTCGCGGGCCAGATGCCACACGTGCTGAGGTGTGCGCGATGCGGCGCGAGCCTCGGTGCGAGATCGTGCGGCAGCGGTTTCACAAAGATGACCCGGTTCAGCGGCGAGAGCGGCATCTCCGCGGTGCTATCCACGATCACCGTCCATGCCGTGCCTCCGCTGGCGAACAGTTCGAGCGGTTCGCCGTTCGCCGAGCGAAAAGCGTTCTCGTCACGCAGCGTCGTGATGCTGTTCGCCTCGCTGAGCGTGAGCGCACCACGCGGCGTGTGCTTTTCAAAGCGCGCCATCGCGCGGGCCAGCCGCTGCGCGTAGCCGCCTGCGGTGAGCGCGCCATTTTCCCGCACGAAAATCGCATGTGGAGACAGGCAGCCCTGCTGATCGAAGACCGACACATCGCGCGCTGCACCGGAGGCACTGCGGAAATGCGGATCATCGAATACCATCGCGAGGCTGAGCCTATGTCCATGCGCGAGGACGGGGATCCCGGCCGGCAGAGCCGCGCGCACTGCGGCCACGGTTTCATCGCGACCGAAAATCACGGCGGCATCCGCGGCTTCGAGCCATGACGACGGAAGTTCCTGTGAAAAATGCAGCCGTTCCGCGAGTGCGCGCGGGAGCAGCGAGCGGAATGCATCCACTTCGCGAATCCCGCCGCTTGGCAGCTTGCAAAAATTTTCCGAGCCGAGCAGCACGCCGCGGAGGATCGTCTGCAATGCGGCGGCAGGCGTGTTGCCGCTGAGCACATGCAGGATGCGCTGCGGCGCGATGGCGCGGATCTGTCGGTGACCTTGCGGGACAAAGCGATCGAGCGCGGCGGCGTGGCCAAGTTCGGACGAGACCAGAGCGAGCAGTTCCTGCGTGGAGACTTTGCCGAGGAAGGGAAATGCGGATGCGGCTTTCGCGAGCGCCCGCGCCCGGCTTGCAGTGTCGGGCAGCGAATGGCGGCTCGGCTTTGGCAAAACAGTTTTGGAGATGCGCGTGATCGCTGCAGGCGCCTGCGTGCCGCGGAGCAATTCATCCGCGCGGCGGGAGCATCCGCGCGGGATCGCGGACGGATCACGACCGAGTAACTCGAAGCCGCGCTCGCGGCGGAACGCCATGTCCGCGGTCTGGATCGCGAGCACGCTGCCGACATTGGCGAGGTCGAACATCCGTAGCACGCCCGTCTCACCGACGGCGACTTCCTTTCCTGTCTCGGGATCGATCGCGAGCGCACGCAGCCAAGGTGGCGTCGCGTGCGCGCGCCCGAGCCCGTGCGCGTACGCTTGCGAGGAAAGCTCGGTCATCCCGTATTCGTTCCAGACGGAATCTGCGTGCAGTCCGAGGTGTGCGGAAAATTTCGCGTAGAGTTCCGTCTTCGCGATGTCGCGCCCGCTGCCTTTGTAGCCGCCGGTCTCGAAGGCGAAGCTCCCCTTCGGCAGTCGCACACGCTCATCGCCCATGCGCTCAAAGAGCGACAGAAATGCGAGCGCGGTGCCGAAGATCGCGCACGGCCCGCGTGCGGCCAGCCCGCGGAGTGCAGCAGCGTCGGCGTGGATGTCGAATGCGGCGCGCATGACCGCGTGTTTTGCGAGGACGCCGAACATGTGCGAGAGCGAGGAGTCCGGCGCGTCTGCGGGCGATTGTGCGAGGAAGAGCGCGGGCAGTCTCCTCATCCGCAGCCGTCGCCACGCAGCGAGGAGACTTGCCTCGTAGAGCGCGGTGTCGGGGAGGTGATGTTCGCCGCGTGTCTCGCCAGTCGTGCCGCTCGTGCGGAATGTCACGGGTGTGAGTTTTGGCGGAAAGCATGAGAGCCGAAAGCGTTTGAATATCGCCTGCGGCACGGCGGGGATTTCGCGCCAATCTTGCGGCGCAGACAGAGTGCCGCACCAGCGTGCGTATGGCAGATTGCGTCGTCGCTGGAATGCGTGGATTCCGAGTGCGAGGGCGTTGAATTCGTCCTCGCGCAAATCATCGCGCAGAGCACCGAGCACGCGTGCCTCGAGTGCGTGATATTCACCGAGGACGTTCGGGCGCTTACTCACGGAGCACTGTGAACTGAGAACTGGGCACTCTGGATTTCATCGCGGGAAGGTGGCCCGGAAGCGTGCGGCGAGGCAAGCCGCGTGGCTTCTTGCGCCAAAGGTTCCGCAGGCTACGGTGCTATTCGTTCCCGATGACACGCTTCCTCCTTTTCACTTTGGCGATGGCGCTGCCGCTGATGCCACTCAGCGCTGCTGACGTTTCATTTCGCAATCACGTGCAGCCGATCCTCGCGAAGACGGGCTGCTCGTCGGGAGCGTGCCATGGCGCGGCGGCGGGGCAGGGGGGATTCAAGCTTTCGCTGCGCGGTTACGACACCGAGGGCGATTATCTCACGCTCACGCGCGGTGCGTTCGGGCGTCGCATCAGCACGACGGATCCGGCGCGCTCGCTGTTTCTGATGAAGACGACGGCGGCGGTGCCGCACAAAGGCGGCGAGCGGTTCAAGGTGCATTCGCCCGAGTGGCAGACGCTCGTGGGCTGGGTGGCCGCGGGTGCGCCGGGGCCGAAGGCGGACGATGTGCAAATCGAGCGCATCGAGGTGACGCCGCCGACGGTGAAACTGAAGGCGGGGCATGCGCAGCAGTTTGCGGTGCGCGCGCACTTTTCCGACGGACACAGCGAGGACGTGACGCGCTATGCGAAATACACGGCGACGAATCAGACGGTGGCGAATGTGGACGAGGTGGGGAAAGTGACGGTGGTCGGCCATGGCGAGAGCGCGGTGACGGCTTGGTTTTTGCAGAAGATCACGTTCGCGACGGTCGCGGTGCCGTTTGAAAATTCCATCGCGCCCGAGGTGTTCACCGGTGCGCCACGGCGGAACTGGATTGACGATCTCGTGCTGGAAAAATTGCGCGACCTGAACATCCCGCCGTCGCCGCGCTGCACGGACGAGGAATTTTTGCGCCGCGCATTTCTCGATATGATCGGCGTGCTGCCGACCGCGCAGGAGGTGCGCGCATTTCTGGCGGACGCGAGCGCGGGTAAGCGGGACCGCGTGATCGAGTCGCTGTTGAAGCGACCTGAATTCACCGACTACTGGACTTACAAATGGAGCGATCTGCTACTCGTGACGAAGCGCAAGATGCCGCTGCCCGCGGTGTGGTCGTATTACAAATGGATCCGCGATCAGGTCGCGACGAACACGCCGTGGGATGAGTTTGCGCGGCGGCTACTGCTGGCGCGCGGGAGCACGCTGGAGAATGGCGCGGCGAATTATTTCGTGATGACGCCCGACCCGCGCGACATGTCGGAGAAGACGTCGGTCACTTTTCTCGGCATCTCGACGAACTGTGCACGCTGCCACAATCACCCGATGGAGAAGTGGACGAACAACGACTACTTCGGCTACGCCAACCTCTTCGCGCGGGTGCGGTTCAAAAATGGCGCGGGCGGCGACGGGGACAAGATTGTGTTCGCCGCGGATGGAGGTGATCTCGTGCAGCCGCT
>JANXZI010000781.1 GCA_025355595.1 Spartobacteria bacterium | reverse complement strand
GCGGCTTCCGCGCGGGGAAGCGCGAGAGCTACGACCGGCTGTGCGTGACGCTCGCGGAGCGGGGCTACGTGGCCATCACCGTGACCTACCGGCTCGCCCCCGCGTATCCATTTCCCGCGGCGGTGCTGGACTGCAAGTCGGCGGTGCGCTGGCTGCGCGCGAATGCGGGGAAGTATCATGTGGACCCGGCGCGCATCGGCGTGACGGGCGGCTCGGCGGGCGGGCATCTCGCGCAGTTCCTCGGGGTGACGGCGGGCGTGCCGCAGTTTGAAGGGGAGGGGAATCCCGGGCAGTCAAGCGCCGTGGCGTGCGTGGTGAATTTCTACGGCCCGAGTGATCTCACGAAGTCCTACGGCAAGAGCGTGGATGCGGCCGAGGTGCTGCCGCTGTTCTTCGGCGGCAGTCTCCACACGAAGTGGCGCGAGCACATCGCCGGCAGCCCGCTCTACTGGGTGACGCCGAAAGCCGCGCCGACGCTGATCGTGCATGGCACCGACGACAAATACGTGGCCTACGAGCAGGCCGGCTGGATGCTGGACAAGCTGAAGGCCAGCGCCGTCGAGGCCGAACTGCTGACGCTTGAAGGCGCCGGCCACGGCTTCAAAGGCGCGGACGCGGAGAAGGCCGAGAAGGCGCTGCTCGAATTTTTCGACAGGCACCTGAAGCCCGCCGCCCGCTGACGGCGGTCCGTCAGTATTCCGAGCGCAGTTTGACGGGCTTCGTCGCGCGCTTGGCTCGGGCGCGGATGTTCAGCACTTCGACGACAAACGAGAACGCCATCGCGAAGTAGATGTAGCCTTTCTCGATGTGCTGCCCGCAGCCGTCTGCGACGAGCACGACGCCGACGAGCATGAGAAAACTCAGCGCGAGCATCTTGATCGTCGGGTGCCGGTTCACGAAGTCGGCGATCGATTTCGCGGCGAAGAGCATGACGATCATCGCGAGGATGACGGCGGTGATCATCACGCCGATCTGCTGCGCCATGCCGACGGCCGTGATGACGGAGTCGAGCGAGAAGATGATGTCCACGACGACGATCTGCGCGATGACTGCGGCGAACGCTCCCTTCACTTTTTGGGATCCTGATTGCGCCTCGCCTTCGAGATTGCCGTGGATCTCGTGGACGCTTTTCCAGAGGAGGAAAAGCCCGCCGAGGATGAGGACCAGACGCTGGCCAGTGATCGCAAGCGGCGCGCCGGTGCCGTGCTCGTGGAGGAATGGAATCGTGAAAAGTGGCGTGGTCAGCTTCGTGAGGACGAAGATGAAACTCAGCAGCAGGATCCGCGTGATGAGCGCGAGCGCGAGGCCGATGTTGCGCGCCTTGCCCTGCTGCTCGGCGGGAAGTTTGCCCGAGAGGATCGAGATGAAGATGATGTTGTCCACGCCGAGGACGATTTCGAGGATGGTGAGCGTGAGGAGGCTGAGCCACGCGTCGGGATTGGAGAGCCAGTCGAACATGGCGCGGAGGAAAGCGATCCCGCGGCGCGAGTAAAGTGAAAGCGGCTCGACGGATGCGCGGCCTTTCGCCACTCCATTTGGGAAATGAGCCAACCTGCCGTCTTCCTCGATCGCGATGGAACGCTGATGCACGAGGTGAACTACTGCCGCGACCCGGCGGAGGTGCGCCTCTTCGATGGCGCGGCTGAGGCGCTGCGGCGGCTGAGGGATGCGGGCTTCGTGCTCGTGATCATCACGAACCAGAGCGGCATCGCGCGCGGGCTGCTCACGGTCGCTGACTTTGAAAACGTGCAGGCGCGGCTGCTGGAATTGCTCGACGGCGATCTCATCGCCGCGACCTACATGTGCCCGGACGGGCCTGCGGGTGAGTCCGGCAGGCGCAAGCCCTTGCCTGCGATGGTGCATGAGGCGGCGCACGATCTCGGGATCGATCTCGCGCGGTCGTGGTTCGTGGGCGACAAGGCGATTGACGTGCAGTGCGGCCTCGCCGCCGGGACGCGCGCGGTGCTCGTGCGGACGGGGCACGGCGCGGGCGAGGACGCCGCGGGCGCGCACTTTGTTGCAAAGGACATTGCCAGCGCCGGCGAGTTCATTCTATCCGATTCGGGTGCCAGCTAAGATTGCCGTCGTCATTCCCGCGCGCTACGCGTCCACCCGTTTCCCCGGGAAGCCGCTCTTCCCTCTCGCGGGCAAGCCGATGATCCAGCATGTGTGGGAGCGGTGCTCGCGCGCGAAGGGTGTGAGTCGCGTGATCGTCGCGACGGAAGACAAACGCATCGCGGATGCGTGCGCGGCATTCGGTGCGGAGTGCGTGATGACCTCGGAGAAATGCGTGAGCGGCACGGATCGCGTGGCGGAGGTCGCGCGGAAAAAGCTGAAGGGTTTCACGCATGTGATGAATGTGCAGGGCGACGAGCCGCTCGTGGATCCCGGCACGGTCTGGAAGCTCGCGAAGGCGATGGCGGAGTCGCGCGACATCGCCATGATCACCTCGGCGAGCGTCTTCGGGCCGGGCGACGATGTGGCGAATCCGAACGCGGTGAAAGTCGTCACGGATCGCAAGGGCGACGCGCTCTATTTTTCGCGCTCGACCATCCCCTTCGTCCGCAACGAAGTCCCAGGCCTGAAATTTTTCCGCCACCAGGGCATCTACGGCTACACGCTGGAGGTACTGTTTCAGTTCGTGAAATGGAAAGCGACGCAGCTCGAAAAATCCGAGTCCCTCGAGCAGCTCCGTGCGCTGGAGAATGGGGTGAAGATCCGCGTCGTAACCGTGAAGCATCTCAGTGTCGGTGTGGACACGCTTGCGGACGCGGAGGATGTTGCACCGCTCCTTGCGAAACTGCTTAAAAAATAGCACGTCACTTTCCATGAAATACATTTTCGTCACCGGCGGCGTCGTCAGTTCACTCGGCAAGGGCATCGCGGCCGCATCACTCGGCACGCTCCTCGAACGCCGCGGGCTGAAGGTCACTCTGCAAAAACTCGACCCGTATCTCAACGTGGACCCCGGCACGATGAACCCCTTCGAGCACGGCGAAGTGTATGTGCTCGACGACGGCGCGGAGACCGACCTCGACCTCGGCCACTACGAGCGGTTCACGCACAGCGCGCTCACGCGGGCGAGCAATTCCACGAGCGGGCAGATCTACGAGACGGTGCTCGCGAAGGAGCGCGCGGGCGAATTTCTCGGCAAGACCGTGCAGGTCGTCCCGCACATCACGGATGAGATCAAGGCGCGCATCAACAAGCTCGCGGCGAGCCATCCGTGCGACGTGCTCATCACGGAAATCGGCGGCACCGTCGGCGACATCGAGGGGCTGCCGTTCCTTGAGGCGATCCGGCAGTTCCTGTTCGAGGTCGGCGCGGAGAACGCGATGATCATGCACGTCACGCTTGTGCCTTACATCAAGGCCGCGGGCGAACTGAAGACAAAGCCCTCGCAGCAGTCCGTCGCAAAGCTCCGCGAGATCGGTCTGCACCCGGATGTGCTCATCGCGCGCACCGAGCACGAGCTGACGGACGAACTGCGCAAGAAACTTTCCACTTTCTGCAACGTCCCGCTGAACGCCGTGATCGAGGGCCGCGACGTGCCGCACAGCATCTACGAGGTGCCGCTCTTTCTGCAAAAAGAGAAGCTCGACGACATCGTTTGCGCGCGACTCGGGCTGAATGTGCCGCCCGCGAACATGACCGAGTGGGAGCGCTTCGTGAAGCGGCTCGTGAATCCGAAGAAGCGCGTGCGCATCGCGATGGTCGGCAAATACGTGGACCACAAGGACGCGTACAAGAGCATTGACGAATCCATCAATCACGCCGCCGCGTCGCTCGACTGCGGCGCGGAGGTCATCGAGGTGGATGCTGAAATTCTGGAGACGGAAGACGCCGCGAAGCATCTCGCAAACTACTGCGGCATCCTCGTGCCCGGCGGATTCGGCGAGCGCGGCATCGAGGGCAAAATCGCCGCCGCCGCGTATGCGCGGAAGCACAACGTGCCCTACCTCGGCCTGTGCCTCGGGATGCAAATCGCAACGATCGAATTTGCGCGCAACGCGCTCGGGCTCGTCGGTGCGAACAGCACGGAGTTCGACACGAAGTCGCCGCATCCCGTGATCGATCTCCTGCCCGATCAGAAAAAAGTGAAGGGCAAGGGCGCGACGATGCGTCTCGGCACATGGCCCATGCACCTGAAGCCCGGCACGCGCGGCCACCAACTCTACGGCGCGGACGAAATCCGCGAGCGCCACCGGCACCGCTACGAATTCAACCAGGCCTACCGCGAGCAGATGGAGACCGCGGGCTTCATCATCGCGGGCACGTCGCCCGATGGAAAACTGGTCGAGCTGATCGAGTTGCGCGATCACCCGTGGTTTCTGGCATGTCAGTATCACCCGGAATTCAAGAGCAAGCCCACCGCGCCGCACCCGCTGTTCAAAGGCTTCCTCGCCGCGTGCCTCGCGCACGAGCAGTAGCGAGGCGCAGAGCCCCTGAATTTTGGATTCTGGGTTTTGAACTTGGGCGTGGTGGGAAGCTGGGCGCGACTTTCGAGCCTGCCAGTGTAGGACAGGCTTCCAGCCTGTCCCCGCACGGATTGCAGGCTGGAAGCCTACGCTACATTGTCCTGCCGTCGCGCAGCGCTACGCCACCGGATCGCCCGCTGCGACGCGGCCTCGGAAAAACTCGATCGTCTTCGCGATGCCTTCCTCGAAGGACACGCGCGGCTCCCAGCCGAGCAGTGTCTTCGCGCGCGTGATGTCCGGGCGGCGCACCTTCGGGTCGTCCACGGGGAGCGGCTTGAAGTCGAGCTTCGCGCTCGTGCCGGTGAACTGGATGATGTGTTCGCCGAATTCCTTGATCGTCATCTCGCGCGGGTTGCCGATGTTCACGGGCTCGTGGAAGTCCGAGCGCGAGAGGCGGAAGATGCCGTCAATGAGATCCGTGCAGTAGCAGAATGAGCGCGTCTGCGAGCCGTCGCCGAAGACGGTGAGCGGCTTGTCCGTGAGCGCCTGGCCGATGAATGCTGGCACGACGCGCCCATCGCGCAGCCTCATGCGCGGGCCGTAGGTGTTGAAGATGCGGACGATGTGCGTGTTCACGTGGTGTGCGCGGTGGTAGGCCATCGTCATCGCCTCGGAGAAACGCTTCGCCTCGTCGTAGCAGCCGCGCGGGCCGACGGGATTCACGTTGCCCCAGTAGCTTTCCTTTTGCGGATGTTCGAGCGGGTCGCCGTAGCATTCGCTCGTGCTGGCGATGAGGTAGCCGGCGCCCTTGTCCTTCGCGAGGCCGAGCGTGTTGTGTGTGCCGAGCGAGCCGACCTTCAGGGTCTGGATCGGAAATTCGAGGTAATCAATCGGTGACGCCGGCGACGCGAAGTGGAAAACAAAGTCCACGTCATCCGGCAGGAAGATGAAGTCCGAGACGTCGTGCTTGATGAATCGAAAGCATTCGTTGCCCGCGAGGTGGGCGAAGTTCGCGACGTTGCCCGTAATGAAATTGTCTATGCCGATCACGCGATGCCCTTCGGCGAGCAGACGGTCGGTAAGATGCGAGCCGAGAAAACCTGCGGAACCGGTGACGACGGAAATGGGACTGCC
>JANXZI010000761.1 GCA_025355595.1 Spartobacteria bacterium | reverse complement strand
CAACTGCTGGCGCGCGTCTTTGCCGCGCAGCATGAGTTCCGGCGCACCGGTGGCTTCGACTTGCAGCGCCGCGGGTTTGGCGGATGCGCCGGCTGCGAACGAAAGGATGCAGGCGAGGAGGATGGAGGGGCGTTTCATAGGGTCAGGGAAATGTGGGGAGTTGGTTCTTCAAAACGCGGACGTGAGGAAAAAAATTACGGAGAAAGCAGGACAGCGTGCCTCGGGTAGCGCGGGCGTCCCGCCTGCCGTGTTCCGCGTCCCGCGGGACACATCGGGCGTCGAGAGGCATTCATTCGCAAGCTGACGTCCGATTTGCGAAGCAGGATGCGTCGCACGGCAGGCGGGACGCCCACCCTACCCGAGGCACGCCGCTCGGAATTCCTGACCACGGAGTTTTTCGCGCGCGCTGGGGTCGCTTCGCTCCGCGCGTCCGCGTGGAAAATTGCATTTCGAGCCATTTGCTCAGACAAGTTCCCGCATCGGCGCGCAGCCGGGATTGACGATGTATTGAGGCCGTCCCGAGAGGTCGTTGATGGTCAGCTTCGACGGGTCAATGCCCATGTTGTGATAGAGCGTCGCAAAGACTTCGCCAAAGCGCGTCGGGCGATCCGCGGCCTCGCCGCCGGTGCGATCCGTCGCACCGATCATCTGGCCGGTCTTCATTCCGCCGCCGGCGAGCAGCACGCTCGACACGCGCGGCCAGTGGTCGCGGCCTCCCTTGTCATTGACGCGCGGCGTACGGCCAAATTCACCCCAGACCACGACCGTCACGTCCTTGTCCATGCCGCGATCATGCAGGTCGCGCACGAGCGCAGTCACGCCCTGATCGAGCAGCGGCAACTGCTTCTTGAGCGTCTCGAAATTCTTCGAGTGCGTGTCCCAGCCGCCGAAATTCAGCGTCACAAAACGCGCGCCGGCTTCCACGAGACGGCGTGCGACGAGGAAGTCATTCAGGTTGCGATCACTCTTCGTCTTGTAGCCCTCGGCGACCTTCTTGTCTTCGCTGCTCACGTCGAGCGCCTTGGCAAGTTTGTTCGACGTCACGACACCGAAGGCATCCTGCGTGAACGCGTCCAGTCCCTCCATTTGCCCGCTCGCATCCGCCTCGCGGCGGAAACGATCCACGCCCGCGAGCAGCGATCTGCGATCCTCAAGCCGGTCGAGCGTGACGCCATTCAGCACCATGTCGGCCCGACCTTTTCCACTCGGCGAAAATGCTCCATACGACGCGCCAAGGAATCCGCCACCAGCGCCGCCTTTGGGATCCGATCCATTCAGCCCGATGTAAGGAGGGATGCCGCTGCGACCGCTGCCCTGGAGCTTCGCGATGACCGCGCCTGCGCCCGGCCATCCGCCGGAAGGCTGCACTGCGTCCTTGCGCGAATGCCCGGTCAGCGGCTGGAACGAGCTGTGATCGCTCGCCGAATCCGTGATCGAGCGGATGACCGCAAACTTGTCGAAATTCTTCGCAAGCTGCGGCAAATACTCGCAAATGCGGACGCCGGGCACGCAGGTGGAGATCGCATTGAACTCGCCGCGAAACTCGCGCGGCGCCTCCTCCTTGATGTCGTACATGTCCTGATGCGATGGCCCGCCCGGCAAATAAATCATGATGATCGCCTTCCCCGCCGACACGCTGCGGCCCGCCTGCGATTCCGCGCGGAGCAGATCCGGCAGCGCCAGCCCGCCGAGGCCGAGTGCGCCGATTTGGAGGAAATTGCGCCGGGAAACGCCGTCGCAAAATGACTGTTTTTTTCCGAGGATGGTGAGCATGGGGTGGTTTTTCTGAGGGTTTGTTCGGGTCGAAAAAATTCGGCTAAGTCCGGCTGTCCACGAGTTCCCTCATCGGCAGACAGTCGGGATTCACAAGATACTGAGGGCGTCCGGTGAGGTCGTTCACCGTCGCCTTCGCCACATCAATTCCGAGATTCTGGTAGAGCGTCGCGAAGACTTCGCCGAAGCGCACGGGGCGCTCCGTCGCTTCGCCGCCGAGGCGGTCCGTCGCGCCGATGACCTGCCCGTGATGCATGCCGCCGCCCGCGAGCAGCGCGCACGACACGCGCGGCCAGTGGTCGCGGCCCGCGTCCTTGTTGATCGTCGGTGTGCGGCCAAATTCGCCCCACACCACGACCGACACATCTTTTTCCAATCCACGCTGACGCAGATCCGTGAGCAGCGCGGTGAGCCCCTGATCGAGCAGCGGCAAGTCCTGCCGCAGCGCGTCGAAATTTTTCCCGTGATGATCCCAGCGGCTGAACGCCACCGTCACGCAGCGAGCGCCCGCCTCGACGAGCCTGCGTGCGGCGAGGAAATGCTCCATCATCTTCGGCCCGCCGTCGTCGCGGTTTTTCGGATCGCTCTTGCCGTAGCTCTCGCGGATGCGCGTGTCCTCCTTCGACACATCGAGCGCATCGAGCAACTTGCTCGACGTGAGCACGCCGAACGCCTGCTGATTGAACGAATCCATCCCGTCCATGATCCCGCTCGCATCCACATCGCGGCGGAAGCGATCGAAATTCGTCAGCAGCGAGCGCCGATCCGCGAGGCGATCCAGCGTCATTCCATTCAGCGTCATGTCCTCCACGCCGCCGCCTTTGTTTGGCTCGAAGGGCGCGTGCTTGATCCCGAGGAAACCAGGCTCGCCGGTACGCGCCCATTCCATGTGCCCCATCTTCGGCGCGAGCCCGACGAACGGCGGCACGCTCGGATCGATCGCGCCCTGCACCTTCGCCACGATGGAGCCGAACGACGGCCATCCACCCTGCGGTTGATTTTTGAAATCACGCCCCGTGAGGCACTGAAACGCATCGTGCCGCGTGTCGCAGTCGTTCATCGAGCGGATGAGTGTGCAGCGGTCCATCATCTTCGCGAGCCGCGGCAGATGCTCCGTGATCTGAATACCCGCGACATTCGTCCCGATCGGCTTGAACTCCCCGCGCACCTCGCGCGGCGCGTCCATTTTCAAATCGAAGATATCCTGATGCGACGGCCCGCCGGGCAGGAAGATCATGATCACCGCCTTGTGCGATTTCTTCACTCCGCTCGCGGACTCCGCGCGCAACATCTGCGGCAGCGAAAGCCCGCCCAGCGCGAGCCCGCCCACGCGCAGGAAATCGCGCCGTGAAACGCCGTCGCAAAACCGTCCGTTCGAGTGTCCGTTGATCGTGAGCATGTGCGGTGAAAAAGAGTGGCGTCGTGGGTTGCATTGAATACCCGCGGGAGGTGAAAGACTGAGGGACGGATTTTGCGGCCTGCGGCTCCTTCGCCACGCCTCGGCAATCACGCTTTGATCCTACAGCCGCGCTGCGGCTCTCACGTTCAGGCGAGAACCGCCTTCACGACCTTCGACGGCTCGACTCCGGTGAGCTTTTGATCGAGGCCTTGGAATTTGAAGGTGAGGCGATTGTGGTCAATGCCCATGCAGTGCAGGATCGTCGCATTGAGGTCGTTCAAGTGGACGGGGTTTTCGACGATGTTGTAACTGAAGTCGTCGGTCTCGCCGTACGTCATGCCGCCTTTCACGCCGCCGCCGGCCATGAACATCGTGAAGCATTTCGGGTGATGATCGCGACCGTAGTTGTCGGCGGTGAGCTTGCCTTGCGAATAGACGGTGCGGCCAAATTCGCCGCCCCAGACGACGAGCGTGGAATCGAGCAGACCGCGCTGTTTGAGATCCTGGATGAGCGCGGAGACGGGCTGATCAGTGTCGCTCACCTGGGAGCGAATTTCCTTCGGCAGATTGCTGTGCTGATCCCAGCCGCGATGCAAAATCTGCACGACACGCACACCGCGTTCCACGAGCCGCCGCGCGAGCAATGCACTGGATGCAAACGTGCCGGATTTTTTCACCTCGGGGCCGTAGAGATCGAGGATGCTCTGCGGCTCGGATGCGGTGTCCACGAGTTCCGGCACGCTCGTCTGCATGCGAAACGCCATCTCGTATTGCGCGATACGCGTCTGGATCTCCGGGTCGCCCATGCGCTCGAAGCCGCGCTGGTTCAGTTTGGCGAGCGCGTCGAGCATCGTGCGGCGCGCGCCGCTGGAGACGCCGTCGGGATTTTGAATATACAAGACAGGATCGCCGCTGCCGCGGAGCGCGACGCCGGTGTGGCGGCCCGGCAGGAAGCCGC
>JANXZI010000725.1 GCA_025355595.1 Spartobacteria bacterium | reverse complement strand
AACGCCCAACGCCCAACGCCCAACGCCCAACTTCCAATGAAGATGCCGCGTTCGAATCGGCTTCTTCCTTTGGGCGTTGGGCGTTGGACGTTGGGCGTTGGGCGTTGGGCGTTGAATCCGCTGCCCACGCGCGCTATCTCTCGCGCGATGCACCGTCTTCTCGCGCTCGCCGTCCTTCTTTTCACCCTCGCCAATGCGCGCGCGCTCAGTGACCGCGAACTCGCGTCCATCGGCCAGCGCGTGTGGCAGAACGAATGCGGCGGCACGCGCGAGGGCCTCACGTCGTGGAATTCCGGCGAAACCTTTGCGTCGCTCGGCATCGGGCATTTCATCTGGTATCCGAAGGGCGAGCGCGGGCCGTTCGAGGAGAGCTTTCCCGGCTTGGTGAAATTTCTTGCTGCAAACGGTGCGAAACTCCCCGAGTGGCTGAAGCCCGGCATGGCTTGCCCGTGGCGTTCGCGTGCGGAATTTTTGGCCGCGGCCAAGGGCCAGCAGATGACCGAGCTGCGCGACCTGCTCGCGTCCACCGTCGCATGGCAGAGCCGCTTCCTCGCGCAGCGCATGGAGGCCGCGCTGCCGAAGCTCCTCGCCGCAACTTCCGCCGCGCGTCGCGCGCAGGTGAAGAAGCAGTTCGAGAGACTCGCCGCGAACGGGAAGGGGACGTTTGCGCTGATTGATTACGTCAACTTCAAGGGCGAGGGCACCAGCCCCGCCGAGCGCTACAACGGCCGCGGATGGGGCCTGCTGCAAGTTATCGAGGGGATGGAGGACGACGGCGCGGTGGCGGAATCTTTCGCAGCTTCCGCCGCGCGCGTCCTCGTGCAGCGGGTGAAAAATTCCCCGCCCGAGCGCGACGAGGCCAAGTGGCTTCCCGGCTGGGTCCGACGCGTGGAGGCATACTCCCGGTAGGTCGTGAGTGTCGCCGAGGCATCGGCGGAGGCGCAGCGTCCCATTTTGAACCACGGAGGTTCACAGAGGATGCACGGAGGAACCACGGAGGCTTTGTGCTCCTCTGTGAATCCCTCCGTGTGCCTCTGTGGTTTCTTCCCCGCGGCTCAAATCAAGACATCACCGGCGGACGCGCAGCGTTGACCTTGGCGCGAGTGCTGCTTCTGCTCCGCGCGTGCCCGCCCAGGAAATCTACCCAGCGCTCTTCGCCGCCTTCGCGTTTTTTCTCGGCGCGAGCATCGGGTCATTTTTGAATGTGTGCATCTACCGGATGCCGCTCGGCATCTCGGTGAACCAGCCGCGGCGCTCGTTCTGCCCGCACTGCAAATACCAAATCCCGTGGTATTCCAACCTGCCGCTCGCGACGTGGATCGTGCAGCGCGGGAAGTGCCGCAACTGCGGCGCGCCCATCGCCGCGCGCTACGTGCTCGTCGAGCTGCTCACCGGTCTGCTTTTCCTCGCCGCGTGGTGGCGCGTCATGCATTCGCCATTCGGAAATCTCTCCGGCGCGTGGGTGATGGTGCTCCCGCTGTTCACGTTCATCGCGCTGCTCGTCGTCGCGACGTTCATTGATTTCGAGCACTACATTATCCCGGATGAAATCACACTTGGCGGCGCAGTCGCCGGCGTGCTTTTCAGCGCGGCGATCCCGGTGCTTCAGGATAAAATCGGCGACGCCGCCTTTGGCGAAAGTTTCCTTCCGGCGCTGACCTTTCTGCACGACCGGACCAGCCACGTCTGGGGCCTGCTCATGTCGCTGATCGGCGCAGGCGCGGGCTTTGGGCTGCTGTGGCTCGTGAGCGTGCTGGGCAAAATGGCTTTTGGAAAAAAGACGCTGCACTGGGACGAGCCGCGCGCCTTCACATGGATGCTCGACGGCGAGCGCGCAAAGCTCACGATCGGCACGGAGGACATGTGGTGGGACGAGCTTTTCTCAACGGAAAAAGACTGGATGGTGATGGACTGCGCGCGACTGGAACTCGACGGCAAAGCTTACGAGAACATCGAGCTGCGCTCGCAATACGAGCGGCTGGAAGTGGCAGGCACGACGCACGACCTGAACACGGTGAAGGGATTCAGCGGCAGCGTGCGGAAAGTTTCATTTCGCCGCGATGCGATGGGTTTTGGCGACGTGAAATTCATGGCGTGCATCGGTGCGTTCCTCGGGTGGAAGGCGATCCTCTTCACCGTCATGGCCGCATCCATACTCGGCGCGCTCATCGGTGGCTTCACGATCATTATCGGGCGCCGCGAGTGGTCGGCGAAGATTCCATTCGGCCCGTATCTTTCGCTAGGCGCGCTGCTGTGGCTTTTCGCCGGACCGGAACTGATCACGCTGTGGGTGAATCTCTCGACGGGTGGGGTGGAGTGACAAAACAGTAGCCGCGCTTGTGAAAGCGCGGGCCCACATCCACCGTTCGATGCAAAAGCCCGCCTGCGCTTTCACAAGCGCAGCTACAAAAATCAGCCCGCCTCGTGCCGTCGTCGGCTACGAGGGCGTAATCTGCAGTGTCAGATTGTTTTGGTTCCCATCGCTGTTGCGAGTCGCTGCGTCTCGGCTTCGAGCGCATCGCTGTCGTTCGAGATTTTGAGCGGCTCCAGGAATTCCAGCGTGAGCCGTGAGAACGGCTTCGGAATCCACAGTGCGTCCCATTTTTTCCCGATGCGCCAGAAGCTCGTGAAGCCGACTTTCACCGGGACGATCTGCGCATCCGCATGTCCGGCAAGATGGATGATGCCGGGTGCGATCGAGTAGTTCGGCCCGCGTGGGCCGTCGGGCGTAATCACGATGTCGTTGCCGTCGCGGATGGCGCGAGAAAGCTCGATGAGCGCCGCCGCGCCGCGCCGCGAACTCGATCCGCGCACTGCGCCGAGCGTGAAGCGCCGCGCCATCGCGGCGAGCCAGCCGCCGTCTTTGCTCGCGCTGGTAAGCACTTTCACGGGATGGCAGCGCCGCCGCGCGCGCCAGTCGGCGAGGATGGAGCCGAGCAGCCGGTTGTGCCAGATGCAGAGGATCACGGGCTTGCGCTCGCGATCGTAAAAGGTGCCGCCGTCCTTCCATTTCACGCGCAGCGTGAGCGCCAGCAGCTTCAGGGCCGTGCCCGCGACGAACGAAACGAGCGTCTGGAGGAAGGTGACTTTTGCGGCGGTGACGGGCTTGGGCACGGGTGAAAATTTTTCGCCGCCAGCCGCGCGCATTTCTCGCGCCGCGACTGATGACTCGCCACTGCTTACCGATTACCATTCACTCCCCGCCACTCCAAAAGCCGCGCATGAACCTGACCCGCCGTCCCCGCCGCCTTCGCGCCACTCCCCAAATCCGCGCCCTCGTCCGCGAAGGATCGCTGTCGGTGGACGATTTTATCCTGCCGCTTTTCGTCTCGGAGAAAGTGAAGGGCCGCGCGCCCGTGGCCTCGATGCCCGGCGTGGCGCAGCTCGATGAGGACGCGCTGCTCGCCGAGGCGCGCGGTGCATTCGAGACCGGCGTGCGCGCGGTGATCCTCTTCGGCATCCCGGTGGTGCGCGATGAAAAGGCCACGCAGGCCTACGCCGAAAATGGCGTGGTGCAGCGCGCGGTGCGGCGACTGAAGCGCGAACTGCCGAAGCTCATCGTGATGACCGACGTGTGCCTCTGCGAATACATGAGCCACGGGCATTGCGGCATCACGGAATTCCACGGCGACATCGCGCACGTTCACAACGACGCCAGCGTGGAACTGCTCGTAAAGACCGCACTCTCGCACGCAGAGGCCGGCGCGGATGTCGTCGCGCCGAGCGACATGATGGACGGGCGCATCGGCGCGATCCGCACCGCGCTCGATGCAGGCGGTTTTGAGAATACGATCCTCATGAGCTACGCGGCGAAATTTGCCTCCGCATTTTACGGCCCGTTCCGCGACGCCGCGGAGAGCGCGCCGCAGGCCGGCGATCGCCGCGCGTACCAGATGGATGCCGCGAATGCGCGCGAGGCATTGCGCGAAGTGGAACTCGATATCGCCGAGG
Organism: Spartobacteria bacterium; assembly: GCA_025355595.1. Taxonomy (GTDB): domain Bacteria; phylum Verrucomicrobiota; class Verrucomicrobiia; order Chthoniobacterales; family Chthoniobacteraceae; genus SXWH01. Next base: position 3,930 of record JANXZI010000725.1, on the reverse strand, counting down.
GCGCGGACATCGTGATGGTGAAGCCCGGCCTGCCGTATCTCGACCTCGTCTGGCGCATCAAGGAGCGCTTCGGCCTGCCGACTGCCGTGTACAATGTGAGCGGCGAATACGCGATGCTGAAGGCCGCCGCCGCGAACGGCTGGCTCGACGAAAAGGCGTGTGTGATCGAGCAGATGACCGCCTTCAAGCGCGCTGGCGCTGATCTCATCATCACCTACTGGGCGCGGCAATGCGCCGAGTGGCTGAAGTAGCGCAGGCGAAACCGTTTGCCGCGTCGGGCGCATTGTGGAAGATGTGCAGGCGAATGGCCACGATTGCCGAAAAACTGATCCCGGAGCCGCTGAAGCCCATCTTTGGAAAAGTGAAGGAAGGACAGCGTATCACCGACGCCGAGTGCCTGGAACTCTATCGCTCGAACGACCTGAACGCGCTCGGGATGATCGCGAATCTCATCCGCGAGCGGAAGAATGGCAACGTCGGCACTTACATCCACAATCTCTACGTCAATTATTCGAACCACTGCATCCTGCGCTGCCAGTTTTGCGCGTTCGGCGCGCGGAAAAATGAGGCGCACGCATTCGAACTGACGACCGAGGCGATCGAGCAGCGCGTGCGTGCGGGGCTGGAAATGGGCGTGACGGAAATCCACATGGTCGGCGGGCTGCATCCGTCGCTGAAGCCGGAGTGGTATCTTGATCTGATCACACGGCTGCGCGCGCTCGATCCCGCGCTTTACATCAAGGCCTTCACCGCCGTGGAGATCCGCCATCTCGCGGATCGCATTTTCAAATGCAGCCTGCGCGACATGCTCTCGCGTCTTCGCGATGCGGGGCTCGGCGCGATCACCGGCGGTGGCGCGGAGATTTTTGATCAGACGATCCGCGATCAAATCTGCCGCGGAAAGGAAACCGCCGAGGAGTGGGCGGAGGTGCATCGCACCTGGCACGAGATGGGGATGCGCAGCACGGCGACGATGCTCTTCGGCCATATCGAGACGCACGCGCACCGCGTGGATCACCTGCGGCGGCTGCGCGAATTGCAGGACATCACCGGCGGCTTCGTCGGCTTTATCCCGTTTGCATTTGAGAGTGAAAATGCGCGGCCCGAGTTGCGCCATATCGCACACGCAACCGCATTTGAGCAGCTCAGGAATCTCGCGATCAGCCGCATCTACCTCGACAATTTTGATCACATCACCGCGTACTGGGTGAGTCTCGGCCTGCCGCTCGCATCGCTCGCGATGAACTACGGTGTGGACGATCTGCACGGCACGATCATGGAGGAGAAAATTTTCCACATGGCCGGTGCGACCACGCCGACACTCCAGACGGTTCATGCGCTGGAAAAGGCCATCACCGAGGCGGGCCGTACGCCGATGCAGCGCGACACCTGGTACCGCCGGATCGGCAGCACCTGGGCGAAACCTTCGCCGACGATGCGCACGGAAAAGCAGGCCGAGCCTGCGTGTGCGTGAACAGCGGCGACCCGTGGCGTGCATTGCGCGGCCTGCGCATCGGCTGTGTGAAGTATCTGAACTCGCGCCCGCTCATCTGTGCGTACGACGGTGCGGTGACCTTTGATCATCCGTCAGCACTCGCAACGATGCTTGCGGCGGGCGGACTCGATGCCGCGCTTGTGCCGGTCTTCGAGGTGCTGCGTGATCCGCGCTACTTGCTCGTGGATGACGTCGCAGTCGGCTGCGACGGCCCGGTCTTCAGCGTGTTCCTCGCGTACCGCGGCGAACTGCGCGACGTGCGCTCCATCGCGCTCGATCCTGCATCCAGGAGTTCGGCAAATTTGCTCCGCGTGCTGCTCGCGGAATTTCACGGCCTGTCTCCGGCATTCGGCAGCACCGGCGACACGCAGCTTCTCATCGGGAATCAGGCGATCGAATTCCGTCAGGCGCAGGGAGAAAATTCCGAGTGGCACTTTTTCGATCTCGGCGAGGAATGGAAACGCTGTACCGGGCTTCCATTCGTCTTCGCAGTGTGGGCCGTGCGGGCTGAAACCGCGGATGCCTCTGCGGTTGCCGACGCATTCCGCAGTCTTCGGGACGCAGGCTGCGTGCAAATCCCCGAGCTAATCACGCAGGAGGATTTCGGCGACGTGGAAATGCGCCGACGCTACCTCACGGAATGGCTGCGCTTCGGCATCGGCCCGCGCGGGCACGAAGCGCTCGGTCTTTACCGCACGCTGCTCGCGAAGCACCGCCTCATCGCGGATTGCGCGGAGCCGCTGAAGTTCATCTGACCCGATTGCGCTTCATTTTTCCGCGCAGCGTTTCCATTGTCGCGCATGGCCGAAATCGTCTGCTTCGGCGAAGTCATGCTTCGCCTGACCACCCCTCACTTTGCCACGCTCGCGGATGCGACATCGCTCGATTTCGCGTTCGGCGGCGCGGAGGCCAATGTCGCCGTGCAGCTCGCGCAGTTCGGGCGGCACGCGGCGTTCGTCTCGCGGCTGCCGGAGAATGCGCTCGGTGATCGCTGCATCGCGGATTTGCGCGGGCGCGGAGTGGATACGGGCGCGATGCTGCGCGGGGGTTCGCGCATCGGCGTTTATTTTCTGGAGCCGGGCGTTGGGCAGCGCCCTGGAAAAGTGAGCTATGATCGCCAGCATTCCGCGATCAGCGAGCTGCGGCCGGGGCTGTTGGATTGGGACGCGGTGCTCGATGGCGCGAAGTGGTTTCACTGGAGCGGCATCACGGCGGCACTCGGTACGGGATGCGCGGCCCTTTGCGCGGAAGCGTGCGAGGCTGCGAAGAAGCGTGGCGTCACCGTCAGCTTCGATGTGAACTTCCGCTCGAAACTCTGGAGTCTTGAGACCGCCGCCGCCACGCTGCTCCCGCTCATGCGGCATGTGGATGTGTGCATCGCGGGCGAGAGCGATGCCGTGGACATTCTCGGCGTCGCGCCGCAGTCTGGCGACGAGGAGCAGCGCCTGCCTGCGACCGCGCGCTTGCTCGCTGAGATGCATGGGTTCCGCACCGTCGCGATGAGCTGCCGCGCAGGTGACAGCGCGTCGCACACGACTTTCCGTGCGATGATCCACAGCGGCGGCGCGTCCGCATTTTCCCGCAGGCATGAGATCACCGTGGTGGATCGCGTCGGGGCAGGGGACAGCTTCACGGGCGGCCTCATCCATGCGCTGATGCGTGGTGATGAAAATCAGCGCGCGATCGATTTTGCCGCCGCGACCGCGGCGTGGAAGCACACGATCTACGGCGACTGGAATCGCGGCAGCGTTGCGGAGATCGAGTCGCTCGCGGGCGGAACGGGCGGCGGGCGCATCGGACGGTGAGCGATGTTTGAATCCCTGTTCCTCCGGTGTTGACGAAGCGGGAAAGCGCCCTTTGTATGCGCGGCTCTTTCCCAGGCACTCACACGAACCAATACTGAAAACAAAATGATCAAAATCGGCATCAACGGCTTCGGGCGCATCGGTCGCCCCGTCTTTCGCGCAATCTGTGACCAAGGGCTTCTCGGGAAGGAAATCCAAGTCGTCGCGGTGAACGACCTCGTCCCCGCGGACAACCTCGCCTACCTCGTGAAATATGATTCCACGCAGGGCAAGGCGAAGGAGGAAGTGTATTCCAAAAAATCTTCGCCCGAAGTGGCGGAGGACGATGTGCTCGTCGTGGACGGCCACGAAATCAAGTGCCTCGCCGTGAAGGAAGGCCCCGCGGCACTGCCGTGGAAGGCGCTCGGCGTGGACATCGTGATCGAGAGCACGGGCCTCTTTGTGGATGCGGAAAAGGCGAAGGGCCACATCACTGCGGGTGCGAAGAAAGTCATCATCAGCGCGCCGGGAAAGAATGAGGACATCACCGTCGTCATGGGCGTGAACCACACGAACTACGACCCCGCGAAGCACCACATCATTTCCAACGCAAGCTGCACGACGAACTGCCTCGCGCCTGTCGTGCATGTG
>JANXZI010000673.1 GCA_025355595.1 Spartobacteria bacterium | reverse complement strand
TTTACGCTCCCGCCGCTGCCCAGCGAGGAGCAGAAGAAGGAAAGCAACCGCCGTATCATGCGCCGCGTCCCACTCCCGCCGGACGCACATCGCGGCGGAATGATGACCACGGCCGCCGTGCTCATGGCATCGTCGCATCCCACGCGGACAAGCCTCGTAAAACGCGGCAAGTGGGTGCTGGACAATCTGCTCGGCACGCCTCCGCCGCCGCCCGCGCCGAATGTCGCGCCGCTCCCCGAGCGCGCAGAGAATGGCGAGAAGCTGACGCTCCGCCAGCAAGTCGAACTGCACCGCGCCGATCCCGTTTGCGCCGCCTGCCACAAGCGCATGGACCCGATCGGATTTGCACTCGAAAATTTCGACGCCATCGGTCGCTGGCGCGACAAGGATGAGAGCAAGCAGAGCATTGATGCTGCCGCGACGATGCCCGACGGCACAAAGGTGAACGGGCCCGACGAACTGAAGAAATTGCTGCTCGCACGGAAAGACGACTTCACCCGCTGTCTCGCGGAGAAGCTCCTCACTTACGCGCTGGGCCGAACACCGGAACCTTACGACCTTCGACCGGTGAAGCGCATCGTGGGCGCGACCAAAGCGGATGGCTACAAGCTCACGACGCTCGTCACGGAGATCGTGAAGAGCTACCCTTTCCGCAACCGTCACCTCGCGAATGCCGACGCGGCGGAACCTCAACCCAGTCGTTCCAAATCCAAATGAAACACCTCCCCATCCTCCTCGCCTGCATCCTCGCCACCGTCAGCGCCCGCGCTGATTGGACGCTCAAAGACGACGCCAATTCCGAACTCCCCGGACGCAAAGTGGACATCGCGCAGGACGGCGTGCTGAGGGCGCGATTCATCTACGGCGAAGGTCAGATCAAGCCGTATCTCCGCGTCTATGGCGAGGAAGGCGACTGCCTGAATGATTGGGATCCGAAGCAGCAATACCCGCATCACCGCGGCATCTACATCGGGTGGAATAAAATCACCTCGGACCTCGGCACCTTCGATCTCTGGCACATGAACAACGGCGGGACGATGGCGGTGAAGAAGCTGGAGAAACTCGACGGCGGAAAAGATTCCGCCACGCTCGTCGCGACGATCGAATGGAACGCCGGCAAGCCCGGTGCGGACGGCAGCAAACTGCTGCTCATCGAGACGCGCACGCTCACCATTTCGCGCCCTGCGGCGAAGGCCGTGCAGGTGGATGCGATGTTTGAGTTGAACCCCGCGCGCGACCTCTCGCTCGGCGGCGATCTCCAGCACGCGGGCATTCACTTTCGCGCATCGAAGACCGTGGGCGATCGCAAGGCAGAGACCGCGTACGTCTGGGAGGCCGACCTCGACGGCAAGGGCGGCAAGGTGAAGAGCAAGGACATGAAGTGGGCACAGCTCACCTTTCCCATCGGCAAACGCTGGTATCACGCCACCGAGCTGAACGCGCCGACGAATCCCGTCGAGGAACTCTCATGGCGCGACTACGGGCGCTTCGGCTTTTTCTTCACGAAGTCGCTGAAGAAGGATGAGAAGCTCGCGGTGAAATATCGTTTCGTCACCGAACTCGCGGCGGACGTGACGGCGAAGCCAACGGACGGGCAGCGGGCTGCATTCCGCAAATCAGCGCAGGCCCTCTACGACGCATTCGCGAAATGAGCCGGACACACGCGGAGGGCTGAAACGCAGCCCCGGCATTTCATTTTTCGCAGCAGTCTCCGTCCGCGCAGGTGCGCCCGGCGGCGATCTCTGCGACCTCACTTTTCCCCGTCGCGGCAACAAACCCGAAGACAGGCGTCCTCGCCTGTCAAAGCAGCCGGGCCGCCGGCCTGCCCGAACAGCCGGGGACGGCTGTTTGTCATGACAGGCGGGACGGCTGTCTTCCCTCATCCTTCCCTCATCCATGAAAATCCGATCGGCTACGTCGCCGATCACCTTCCTCGCGCCAATGCAATCGGACAAACCTTCCGCGCCTCCTACGCAAGTGCGGGCAAACAGCGCGCGAAATTCGGTCTGTTCTCCATTGAGCGGAGCAGTCGTGATCAGCGCATTAGTTGCATAAGAACCCCAATATGAAATCCACCTTCCACCTCCCATGGAGTAGTCCCGCGGTGCTTCTCGCACTGTCGCTTGCCTTCTCATCCGGTGCGTCTGCGGACACGCGCTTCGATGAGTTCACGAAAAAATACGCGACGCCTGCGGAGCCGGTGCGCGTGCTCTCGGCCGGGTTGCTCGGTGGCGCGGGGACGGAGTGGCTGGCTAGTGGCGGGTTCCAGGCGGACGGGACGATCGTGCTCGCGGGCGTGGCGCTCGGGCCGGTGCTCGATCTCGGCGTGAAGGAGACGGTGCTTGGAAAAGACGCGCCCATCTCTGCACCGGAGCAGGCGCAGCGGAAGGACAAGAAGGGCAACCCGGAGATGGACAAGGAGGGAAGGCCGAAGATGGAACCGCTCGGGTGGAATCACGCGAACGCGACGGCGTTCATCGCGCGGATGTCGGCGGACTTGAAGACGATCAAATCAGTGACGCGCCTCGCGTGGAAATCCGGTGGACTCACCAGTGCTGCGGTGGACGCGGCGGGGAACATTTTCATCGCGGGTCCGGCGACGGACGCCATCTTCGCGCTGGGCGGCGATGTGCAGGCATTGCCCGCGCCTGCGGAAGACTCGAAGCGCAGTGGCTGCACGCACAGCTACCTCGCGCGGCTCACGCCGGATGCGGCGAAAATCA
>JANXZI010000625.1 GCA_025355595.1 Spartobacteria bacterium | reverse complement strand
ATATTTGCGCCAATTCGGGAAATGATTATGCACGCCGCGCGGCGAGAGCTCGCTGTGGTATGGGCGCATCGGCGCGGGCCCGAGCCAGCGATCCCAGTCGAGGCCGGGCTCCATGGCCTCCTCGGGCAGATCGCACGGCTTGCCGGGGCCGCCGACGCCGACGGACGCATGGTAGATTTTTCCGACGATGTTGTTGCGCGCGAGTTCGCACGCGACGCGAAATTCCCGCGAACTGCGCTGCTGCGAGCCGGTCTGGAAGACGCGGCTCGTGTCGCGGATCGTCTGCACGAGCGTCCACGCCTCGTGGATGGTCTCGGTCATCGGTTTCTCGGCGTAGATGTCCTTGCCGGCCTTCGCGGCGGCGATGTCAATCAGCGCGTGCCAGTGATCCGGCGTGGCGACGCACACGAGGTCAATGTCCTTGCGCGCGATCAGGTCCTCGAAATTCGTGAAGGACGCGCAGCCCTTGTAGTCCGTGCCGCTTTTTTTCGAATAGTGTTCCTCGGCGGTCTTCTTCGCATTTTCGCGACGCGTGGTGTCCACGTCGCACACGGCGACGACCTGCGTGTCGGGGCGGCCCAGCCAGTCCTTGAGATGGCCGGAGTTCATCTTGCCGTTGCCGATGAGTCCGATGGAGAGGCGGTCGTTGGGTTTCACATCGGCGGACCAGATGCGGCCCGGCAGGAACATCGGCGCGACGCCGGCTGCGAGTGTGGTGCGGATGAAGGAACGGCGGGAGCTGCGTGGGAGGTTCATGGTATGTGGAGTTGGTGAGGGGAGTATCCGCACGCTCCGGCGCTCTTGGCAAAAAGGAAATTTGGGCGAATGGCGAATGGCTGAGCCTGAGTGTCGCGCTTCGGATTCCGAGTCACTCGCCGAGTTCGGGCAGCGCGTTCAGCGACACGCTGCGGCTACTTTTTCCCGGCGCAAAAAAACCGTGCGCTACTTCCCGATCGGGCCGCAGGAATTGCGCTCGATGAGGTGGACGCCCACCGTGATTTTTGCCGACTCCACCGGAATCCCCTCGCGGATCTGCCGGTCCGCCTCCCGCACGGCGACGGCAGCCATCTCGTCCACCGGCAGGACGACGGCGGTGATCGGGACGCATGAGTCAATCATGCCCGCATGATCCGCCAACGTGACGACGCTGAGCTGCCCGGGCACCCACATGCCGTGAACGTGCGCGCCGGCGACCACCCCGCAGGCGGCGGCTTCCGCGAGGCAGAGCAGGGCGGTGGGAGGATTGGGACGCGTGCGCAATTGCTCCACGGCGGCGATGCCCGATTCAAAATTCAGATCGCCGCTGAAGACATCATGCGCATGGATCGTCAGCCCGAGGTTCGCCGCGGCATCACCGATGGCCACGTTCATTTCCGCGAGCCGCGGGTCGTGGCTGCCGAAGGGGCCGCTCACGATCCCCACATGGCTGTGCCCGTGCCGCACGAGGGTCTCGAGCGCGAGCCGGGCCGCCGCGGCGTAGTCCGGCACGATGCTCGTCACTCCGGGCATGGGGGCGGTATGGCCGAGCATCAACGCGGGAAGTTGGCGGGTATGGACGACCCGGCAAATCGACTCGTTCCCCGCCCCAACACAGAGGACTTTCGACGCGGTGCCGTGCAGCAGCGGGCTCGGCAGGCCGTCGCCGGTGTCATAGTCAAATCTCTCATCATACAGGATCACGGCGATGCTGGAAGGCTGCCGCGCGATGTGGGCCATGAGCGATCCCGTGAGCCGCGCGACGAAGGGGTTGGCGATTCCTTTCGGAATCCTGTCCGAAACGAGCAGGCAGGTCTCGCCGCGTTCCGGATAGATGCGGACAAATGCGCGGAGATCGTTCGGCACGTAGCCGAGGTCCTTGCAGGTCTTGAACACGCGCTCGCGGGTCTTCGGACTGACACGGATGCCATAATCGCGATCGTTCAGCAGCGAAGAAATCGCGCCTTGTGACACTCCTGCGACACGCGCGACGGCGGCCATGGTGACGGTCTTGGCCGGGGCGTCAGACCGGGGGCCGGAGCCTCCGTTCTTTGGCTCCTCGCCACTGTTACCGTTTGTGAATCCCTCGCTAGGCACGCTCATGGTTTACTTTTAATCCCCCGATACCTCTTTCCCAAGCAAATATGAGGTGACTTCACCGTCATTTTTTATCCCCACAAAATTACCCCCGTCAGTGTGAGGTGACGGATTCTGCAGAAGTTCGCAGATTGTGACTTGGCGACAAGGACTGGCATCCAGTCATCCTCGCCTCAGGGGAAACGCAAAGACCAGTCACTTTTCACCAGTCACCGCAGCCGCACTCAGGAAACCAAAGCCATCACTGCAAGCGTGACGGCTCACTTCCCCGGGCCGGCTCTATTCCTCCGGCAGCACGAGCTTCACGAGCCGCGCCACGCCGTCGCGGGCAAAGTCGCTCGCGGGATACATTTTTTGCGCCTTGAGATAATGCGCGAGGCTGGAGCCGGCCTGGTCGCGCTTCTCGAGCTCCTCGGCGTTGTGGATTATCTTCACAAAATCGCTCGCGCGCGTGGTCATGTCTGCGCGCTGCTGGTTGAGCTTTCCGTCATCGGGGAAATCCGCATATGCGCGCTCCAGACTCTCCCACGCGCCCGCGTGGTTGCCCGTGCGCGACATCTCCTCCGAGCGCATCAACGAAGCCTCGATAGTCTCGATGTTTTTCATCACCTTCTCGAGCGTCTGCTTCCGCTCGGGGTTCACCGCAACGGCGGCGATGAAGCGCACCTTGTCATTCCAGATCCCGCGGTAGTCGCGCTTGCCGACGAGGCCATCGAATTCCCGCAGCGCGTCCTGCATCACGTCGGTCTGCTTGAAAATTTTCGTCGTCGCTTCCAAGAACTCCGGATTGTTCGGCCACACTTCCGCGGCATCGGCGAGCGCCTTCTCCATCGTCGCCTTGTCGTCACGGGACAGCGCGTCGCGCGCCTTCGCGAGGAGCATCCGGGACTGAATGCGCGCGGCCTCGATGGCCTGCGACGGCCTCGAGTCGTCGAAGTCGTTCGCCACTTTTTTCAAGTCCTTTACCAACCCCTCGGCACGGGCGTAGTCGTGCGCGTCAAGCGCCGTGATGAGCTGGTAGCCCTTCTGCGCAAATTCGAGGCACTTCCGCTTTTTGTCGCGCTGCACGAGGCGCACCTCGGGCATGTATTCGCCGGTCACGAAGACCTCCTGCATCCGCATCGTCGCGCCCTGCATCTCGTTTTTTGTGAGGAGAAAATCGAACGCCTTCACACCTTCGCGCACGTCGCGCATCATCTCGTTCGCCATCGAGTCAATGATGCTCACCGTCGGCGGCATCCCGGTGCTTTTGGCAAAAAGATCCGTCGCGTCCTTGCCGAGGTTCAGCTTCGTGTCGCCATCCGTGAAAAGGGCGCGGTAAAAGCGCGTGGCCATGAGCACATGCTGGAAGCGGCGCTGGAGAAAAAATTGCACCATCATCGCCTGAAACTCCACCTTCGCCTGGATTTCCGCGAGTTCCTTTTTCACGCGGTTCACCTGGATCGCCGCGAGATTTTCCGCGAGCCGCCGCGAGTAGCTCCCCGTCTGCGCATCGGTCTGACTGGCGGGCATGATGCTCGATCCGCCGCCGGCCTTCTGGTTGTTGCCCGCATTTTTTCCCGTCGGCTGTGCCGGCTTTCCCAGCGTCTTTTCGGCCACCACCATGCCGATGTTAAACTCGATCTTCCGCGAGGCTTCCTCCAGCGAGTCATTGGCCGTCGCGAGACGCGCCACATTCCGCTGCGCCTGCCAGACGGAGTACACGGAGTCCGCGAGGGAATTGCACAGCCGCGCATCAATGTCGTAGTGCCCTGCGTAGGGCAGCAGGCGGAATGCAGCGTCCATGTTTTGGAACGTCGCGTTGCCCGGCTGGAGGAGGACGAGGATGCGGTCAATGATCGTCCGGTACGCGGCCTCCTCCTGGTTCGTGGCCTCGGGGGCGTTCAGGAATTTCTCGAACCGCGCCTGGAAGATCCGGTTATTCGTGATGTTCCAGTTCTTGCCGTTGAAAGTCATCACCTCCGTGCCGGGATCGAGCACGGGAATCTCCTGGCCAAACGGCGAGCCACCGGGCTTCGCCGCAGGCTTCGCGCCACCGCCCGCCGCCGGTGCTGGCGCGGGAGCCGCGCCGGGTGCGGGCGCATCCGGCACCTGCGCGATTGCGGTGCAGAGACCCAGTGCTGAAACGACGAGGAGGCGGAGTAATGAGTGAGCGAACATGACGGGGAATTTCCCGAAACATAGCCAGCCTCGTGCCCCGATGCAACGGCGGCGCGCGTCAGACTTTCTTCAGCTCGATCGCCTTCAGCACGCCCTTGTCGCC